>JBLNFC010000225.1:0-9437 GCA_050263355.1 Acidobacteriota bacterium | reverse complement strand
CGGCACCCTCGTGCAGGCCATTGCGATCCGCGACGGCCGCATCGTCTATGTCGGCACTAACGAAGGAGTCGCTCCCTTCATCGCCGCGTCTACCAACGTGACCGACCTGCAAGGCCGCTTCCTCATGCCGGGGCTCATCGACGGGCACATGCATCCGCTCGAAGGAGGACTGGTCCTCCGCAAATGCAGCCTCAATTACGAGCCCCTCACCGTTCCGCAAATGCAGCAGCGAGTGCAAGCCTGCCTCGACAAGACAAAGTCCCAGGAGCCGAATGGCTGGCTTGAAGTTGTTAGCTGGTTTCAGGAGAGTATGCGTCCGCGCGGCGTGAAGACCAGCCGTGCTACCCTCGACGCGCTAAAAACATCGCGCCCGATCATCGTGCGCTCCTCTTTCGGACACACCGTGCTGGCGAACTCGCGGGCGCTGGCCCTGGCAAAGATTAGTAAGAGCACCCCCGACCCGCTCGGTGGAAAGATCTGGCGGGACGCCGATGGCTATCCCGCAGGCCTGCTCGAAGACGCCGCCTTCGGCGCCTTTTCTGACCTCATGCCGAAGCCCACTCCCGAAGAAAACCTCGCTGCCGCCAAAGAAGCGCAGAGGGCCCTGCTCGCTCAAGGCGTCACTTCTTTTCTCGACGCGGCCGCACCCCCTGAGAGCATGACCGCCTTCACTGCCGTGCAGGCCGCCGGCGAACTCCACGTGCGCGCGCACTTCGCCCCTGTAATAGATCCGCCCGAGGCCAGCGACCCCGCCCAGGCGGTCACGAAAGTGATCGCTCGTCGCAAGCAATATGACCAAGGGGCTCTTCAGGTGAAACCCGGCATCACTGTGCGTAACGCCAAGCTGTTTCTTGACGGCGTGATTGCCGCCCCAGCCCTGACCGGCGCCATGCTCGAGCCTTACCGAAAAAATGTTGGCACGCAGGACAATCCGCAATGGGTCGATGGCGATAATCGCGGCCCCGCCGTCTACTTCCCGCCCAAGCCTCTTGCAGAAATTCTGGTGCGCCTCGGCCGTGCCGGGATTGACCCGCACATGCACGCCGACGGTGACGCCGCCGTTCGCGCCGCCCTCGACGCCATCGAAGTGATGCGCCAACAACTGACCACCGCCGACATCCGCCCCGCCATCGCGCATGACGAAATCGTCGCCCCCACCGACTTCCCCCGCTTCAGAACCCTCGATGCCATGCCCGTTCTCTCCTTCCAGTGGGAGAAACCTGCAGGCGACACCATGGGACTGATCGACTACTTCGGCCCGGCCCGCATGAAGATTCTGGAACCAGCAGGATTACTGAAAGCCGCCGGCGCCCGCGTGGTCTTCGGCAGCGACTGGCCCGTAGATGCGCTGGATGAGTGGTTCGCGTTAAAGGTCGCCGTAACTCGCACCAACGACCCCGACGCCGGCCCGCAATATCACGGCAAACTCGGCGAAGACCCCGGCTTCTCGCGCGAAGCCGCTTTGCGCGCCGCCACTATCGATGCCGCCTACGAATTACATGAAGATGACGTTACCGGCTCGATCGAACCCGGAAAGTTCGCCGATCTCATCATCGTAGATCGCGACCCTTTAAAGATTCCCGCGGAAGATATCGCCAAGGTCCGGGTGTTGGAAACGATGGTTGGCGGGTTGACAGTTCATTAGTGCTAGCCACTTGATTTCGAAGTGGCTGTAATGTCGCGCCCAAATGAGCAGGGAAGAGTGCTGACGTAGTATCCCTACTCAGATTGGCTTATCTGTAATATCTTAATCTCGGCCAAGAGATAATCCGATAACGACATGCCGGCCATGGCTGCACGAGCTTTCAGGTTGCGATGAAGCGGATCGGGTACATCGCGAAGCTGAATCATTTGACATGCTCTTAACGTACTTTCATGTTATGCACATGTCAAACGCTCTGCAGCGCCCTCCCTAGCGACAGCTTTGCAGTGCCTGCTGGTAAGGCATGACACTGTACATCTCCGTTAAACGTGCTACTCTGCTTTTGCGTTCAGCTGATTTCGGGTCTTCAGGTAAAGGACTGACATCACCAGCAAGAAGGGCGCAAAGGTTAGCAGAGTGTAACGGAGGCCATCCACCCAGAACGTGCTCACTGCGATCGCTCCTATCGCAGCAATGCTGGCCAACGTTGGTAATGGATGAGCCCGCAGTCTAAGCGGCAGTCGTTGCTGCGTTACTACAGTGATAGATTGGCGGAAGCGGAGGTGTGTGAGCAAAATAACAATCCACACAAAGAACATGCCTGCGACCGCAGTTCCATACAGAAGCAGAAAGGCGTTCTTCGGGGCGAACAGTGCGAGCAGGATTGCAACAACCATGCCGAATGCAGATATCGCGAGGGCACGATGCGGTACACCGCGTCGGCTCAGCCGACCCAGCCAGGCTGGGGCATATCGACCGCGAGACAGTGAAAATAACATACGTGTCGAGAGATAAAGATTTGTGTTGGCGCTCGAGAGCGCGGCCGTGATTACCACCAGGTTCATAATGCTTGCTGCATGCGGAGTCCCGACAGATGCGAAGGCACGGACGAAAGGACTTCCACTTACAGTAGCACTCCCAGTCTGGTTCCAAGGGGTCATGACCAGCATGATAGTGATGGCCAATACGTAAAATATGATCAGTCGGAAAACAATACTCTGCATCGCGCGTGGGATCGATTGTTCTGGGTGCTGCGCTTCGCCGGCCGTGACCGCGATAACTTCGACCCCCATATAGCTGGTAATTGCCAGAGTTAGAGCTAACCACACCCCGCGGAGGCCGTGAGGGAAAAATCCGCCATTCTGAGTCAGATTGCCCCAGCCAATAGCGTGTCCTAGGGGCACACCGGTGATCAGCGCCGCACCAGTGACGATAAAGACAAGTATGGCGATGACCTTGATCATGGCGAACCAGTATTCGAATTCACCGAAGTTACCCACGTGCATTGCATTCACACTGATCAAACCGGCTGAGACCAGAACCACCCAAATCCAACCTGCAACGCTGGGGAACCAAAAAGCGAAATAGATCGCAACCGCTGTAACTTCCGCTCCAATCGCAATGATTTGTACCAGGCCATAAGTCGCTCGGACGCAAAAACCGGCCCAGGGATTCAGATACTTTTCTGCATAAATTCCGAATGAACCAGAAACCGGATGTATAACGGCCATTTCCGCCAGTGCGTAAGCGACGGTCATGCTGATGACTGCACCGATCAGGTACGTGATGATGACGCCCGGGCCAGCGAGTTGAATCGTTATGCTGCTGCCGAGAAAGAGACCGACTCCGATTGCGCCACCGATGGCAATCATGGTGAGCTGTCGCTGCGTGAGCCTGCGCTGAAGGCCTTGTTCTTCCACCGTTTCGGCAGTCCGCTTGGTTTGATCTACGATCTGCATCGGTCACCCAAAACTGTTTCGGTGAGGGCGTTACTGCTCCTCGGCAATCTCATGAAGTACAGCCAAAAAGCGATCAATTTCTTCAGAAGAGTTGTAATGAACCAGAGAGGCGCGTACAGCGCCAGGCTCGGGTGTTATACGTAGTTGTGTCAGCAGACGCGGAGAATACATGTTGCCGTCACGCACTCCAATACCGCGCTCTGCGAGAGTGGTTGTCACCTGCGCGGGAGAAACGCCCTGCACATTGAAACAGATAGTCGGGACGCGCATGTGCACCGAATCGGAATTCTGGATTCCATAGACAACAATTTTGTTCATGCAAGCGAGACCAGCCAGAACTCGAGAGGAAAGCATAGCTTCGTAATCTCTAATCGCTTGCATGGCCGACACTAAGGTAGCTCGCCGAGAGTCATTTCTTTCATCGTTCGGCACTCGGTTTCCGAGATCTTGCAAGTAGCCAATCGCCGCATCCATTCCTGCGACATTCTCATAAACGAACGTGCCCACTTCAATCTTGGTGGGAATTGCATCGGGGATAAAGTCCTCTCGAAACGTAGGCAATGCCTCGAGCGCCTTGCGCTTTCCCCAAAGAAAACCCATGTGGGGACCAAAGATTTTGTAACCGGAACAAACAAGATAGTCGCAATCCATCTGCTGCACATCCAGAGGTCCGTGAGGGGCATAGTGCACAGCATCAAGGAAAAGCTCAGCGCCAACGGCGTGTGCAAAACGAGCAGCTTGCTTTACATCAACGATTGATCCGAGGGCGTTCGATGCGAGAGTACAGGCGACTAGCCGGGTACGGTCATTCAACAGCGGTTTAAGATCCTCAACGTCGAGAGTACCGTCAGGGCGCATCTCCCACCAGCGAATCTCCACACCATACCGCTCCAGAGCGATCCATGTCGCTATATTGGCTTCATGGTCCATGTTGCTGACAATGATTTCCTTGCGGTCGCGGAGAGTTTCGGCCATGGCCAAGCTCACGATCCGAATGAAAGAAGTCGCATTCATCCCGAAAGCGACTTCATCCGCTTCATGCGCATTCAGAAACGCTGCTACGCTTTCGCGGGCGCGCTGGATACTCGCGTCTACTTCACGGCTTCTGGTGTATCGCCCACCTCGCTGGACCTGCCGCTTCAAGAGGTGATTCTGCACGGCGTGGATTACAGCCTGCGGTACTTGAGCGCCAGCACCGTTGTCGAAGAAAGTGAAATTATCCCCCATATTGAGTGCGGGGAAGCAGCTACGAACCCATGTGATCGGGAACTGGCGCACTGCAGGGTTACTGCTCGAGTTGCTGATAGATCACCTCGGCGTTATCGGCGAATGTGGCGTGATACTTGGGAAACTGCCGAAAGTCAGAGTACTTCTCCATGTGAAGCTGGCGGAGGGCGTCCTGTTCGCTGACACCACTCTGGTAGAGGCGACGAATCTGAGTGAGCAGGTCGCTAAGATAGTCGCGAAAGCGCTGCAGATCGGCCTTTGTTCCTAATTCAAAGTGACCCGGCACTACTTTATCCAGAGGACGAGCTAACACCTGGTCGAGAGCTTTGATCCAGTTCTCTGCGCTTCCCTGGTCCATCGCAGGTGACGACCCATTCAGAAAGAGGTCCCCCATTGAAATCGCGCGTTGCTGCGGGAAATACACTAGTGCATCTCCTGAGGTGTGAGCTTTGCCAGGGAAGTAAATCTCCACCGAATATGGGTCCAAATGAATTGTGAGCTTCTGCTGAAACGTGAGCTCGGCGGGTGCGAAGTGAAACTGTGGTTGGGATTGCATCATAGCTAACGTGCGTTCTCTGGTGAAGTCAGTGGACACCACCGTCGCACTCGGGCCCACGACAGAATTCCCGCCCTGGTGATCCGGATGATAGTGAGTATTGATTACGTACAGCACTGGCAACGGAGAAATCTTACGAATTGCGCGCAGCAGTCTGTCGCCTTCGGTGACATTAAGCCCCGTATCTACGACAAGAATTCCTTTATTTGCCACCAGGAAGGTCGAATTGGCACTAGCATCGTTATCAGAGACGTAAGCGTACAAGTCAGGGCCGATTGGGGTAACCTGGGGTGCAGCCCATCCAATACTCGCGAAGAGGAGCACCAAGCCAACCCAGAGACCAATACGTCGCGTCAATTGCTGATCTAACCCCAAATTGCTCCTATTCCATATTGCTGCTAACTCTGTTTGTCCAACATGCTAAAAACTCAACTTCACCGCAAACTGAATCAGCCTTGGACCACCCGATCCGAGGCCGACATTATTTTGGGCTGCATCCGGCGTTTGGAACAAAGTTCCGAAATTCGGTGCTGCTAAGATATTCGCCGGCAATGCAAACGCTGGGTGATTCACGATGTTGAAAAATTCGGCGCGGAATTGCATGTTCACCTTTTCCCGAATTCTCGTATTCTTCATGACCGAAAAATCAAAATTGCGGTATCCCGGACCGGTAACGATATTCCGGCCCGCCGTGCCAAAACTCAGAGGGGCATTGGGCACGAAAGCTGCAGTGTTGAACCATTGCTGAACGCTATGTGGTCCGGCATTCGGATCGGCGACGAGATTCGGACGATCATTACCCAAACCGGTACTGCTGTTATCCTGTCCAGTCAGAACCGAGAACGGCTGTCCGGATTGCAGGGTCAGAATCCCCCCAAGTTGCCAGCCGTCGCCGAGGGCCTTGGGAAGCCTCCCGGGTGCGGGAAGGTCGTAAATAAAGCTCCAGCTCAGCCGGTGACGAATGTCAAAATCAGATAGGCCTCGTTCCGCCCGAAGATTGTAGTTATCTTGAGGAAAAATCGTTGTGGCGTTCGCGCCTGAACCGAAAAAGACGGAGGCGCCGTCAATCGATTTTGACCAGGTATAGGCCAGCAGAGATGAAAGGCCGTGCGAGAAGCGCTTGTCCAGTTTTGCCTGCAGGCTGTTGTAATTGGAAGCGATGGTATTTTCCGCCTGGAAAATTTGCGCGTATCCGAAGTAAGGCACTCGCGCAATACTCGGGATCAAGTTGATCTGAGTGCTCAAAAATTGCGCGACCGGCGTCGGAATCCCCATAAGTTCCATGCGCGTTATAACATCAGGCGATAACTGGTCGATTTGCGCCTGTGTGATGTATGCCTGATCGATTTGCCGGAAGCGAGGCAGTTTCGTGCCCGAGGTTCCCACATATGCGACTTCCAGCAGCGTTCGGGAAGGTAGTTCCTGCTGGACCAGCAGATTGTAGTGCTGTGCATATGGTGTCGGCATGTTCTGGTTCGTTACGGTGATGACCGGGAATCCCGAGGGCGCAAAGGCGTTTGGCCATTGCGCAAAGGGGGCGGAGTTGAAGTAGTCGGGCAGGTAAGGCGGATTAAGCATGACGTTGCCCGGGATGTTCCCGATGATGGTTTCGTAGAAAACTCCGTAGCCGGTACGAATCACAGTTTTGCCGTTTCCAAATAAGTCCCAAGCCAGGCCCACGCGAGGCGCAAAGTTGTTGTGATCGGGATTATAGATTCCGTCTACCTGCGATTGAGTCACGATTCCCGAAGCCTGCAGAGCGGCGAGGTCAGTTTGATCGACTGTGGGACTCAAGTACGTGGTGAAGTCCTGCGGACGGAAGGTACTCAGCCTTCCGTGCGCCTCGTGCAACACAGTATTAAGTTCGTAGCGCAGGCCATAGTTGACGGTCATGTTGTGGCTAAGCTTGAAAGTGTCTTGTGCGAACAAGCCATAGCTCGTGTTGCGGAAGTTTCGGTGCGAATCTCCAATGAACTGTAAAGCTCCGTTCGGCAGCCCTTGAGCGAAGTCTACCAACGCGTTCGGAATATTTGTTCCACCCGGACCTGCGACGTTGTTCGTGCCGCTGAAAATAATCTGACCATTGAAGGCAAGGTCATACAGCCGGTTCATCTGTGTGTAGCGAATATCGGCACCCGCTTTGAATGAATGCCGCCCCGTGGCGTGCGAGAGATTGTCTACCCATTGAAATGTGTTGATAGTCGTGCGGTTCGGTTGGTCGATTCCGCCCCCCAGGTTGGTCACGGATGCACTGCCTGACACAAAACCGCCCGAAAACGTGATCTGTGGAATATTTCCGAGACCCAAGGGCGCATTCGCGGGGAATCCAGTATTGAAGCCAAATTGGGCAGCTGTCGGGCCGGGTTCTGTGGCCAGCGTAATGTCTGAACGTGTGAAACCGAAACGCGCTTCATTCAACGTTTTCGGAGTGATCACTCGCGTATAAGACAGCGCGACTAGGTGATTACCTCCATCATCGTTCACACCCCACCCCGGGATATTGGTGCCACTTTGCCCAGGTGTGAAGGGGAAGAAGATGTCCGCTCGCGTGCGGCTATACCGAGCGGAGAAGCTGTCGCTGCTGCGCAGACGCTGGTCAACTTTGACCAGGAACTGGTCTGTTGCATCACTCTGTTCTGGAGAAGACATAAAATTCCCGGCGGGCTCATTCTGGTTCGGCTGCGGGGAGAGATTGAATACCGCGGAGCTGGTGGGGTCCACCGCGATCGTGACTGGGTTTCCGTTGCTGTCGGTAAAGTGGCCGGCTCGCTGGGCAAGCGTCGGCACGTTGGTAATGCGGGTGATTCCGGCGGTTCGACGAAATCCCTCATAATTCAGAAAGAAGAAAGTTCTGTTCTTCAGAATCGGTCCGCCCAATGTGCCCCCAAACTGGTTCAGCCTCAGCGCAGATTTCCTAAATCGCTGGTCATTGAAGTAGTTACGCGCATCCAGCACATCGTTTCGGAAGAATTCAAACGCGGACCCGTGCAGAGCGTTTGTCCCCGACTTGGTAACCAGGTTTACAACCGAGCCGCTGTTGCGACCGTATTCGGCTGCGAAGGTGTTAGTCTGCACTTCGAATTCCTGGATGGAGTCGATCGAAGGGAGCTGTGCAGCTTCGCCGGCGAAGTAATTATTATTGTCCACACCATCTACCATGAAGTTGTTGGATGTGGATCTCTGGCCGTTTGAGGAAAAGCCGGAGACACTCCCTTCACCACCTTGCTGTCCGCCCCCGCCGCCGGATACGGCAACACCTGGATTTAGGCGTGCCAGTTGCGCAAAGTCGCGTCCATTGAGAGGAAGGTCTTCCACTTTGCGATTGTCGATAATCTCGCCTAGTTTGGAACTCTCCGTCTGCGTGAGATCGGCATAGGCCTCAACGTCAACGACCTCTGCTTGGGCGCTAACGCGCATCGTCATATCCACGGTGCGGGTCTGATCCACACCAACTTCAACTCCGCGAGTCATCGTCACCGCGAAACCTGGCTGTTCGGCCTGAAGTTGGTAGATCCCGGGGGGCAGAGCGTCCAGCTGAAAGACTCCATTGTTGGCCGTGGTCGTGGTCCTTTGCAGTCCGGTGGCTGGATTGGTCACCGTGACTTTCGCACCGACCACAGCCGCTGCGTTCTGATCGCGAATGGTGCCGATGATTCTGCCCTGAGTCGTCTGTGCCCAGGCACTGGTAGCGAGAACCATCGACACACAAATGGTCGTTACAGCGACAACTTCTGTCAGCGCGCGCATGCACAATAACTGGCGACACTCTCCTGCTCTCGGTTTCGCCTTTGCCTCAGTAGTTGGCTCGTTGTGGTGTTGCATTTGCCGTTCCCCCGTGCGAAATTTCATCTTTATAGACCGTTCCATCTTTCATTACGAACTGAACGTGCCGAAGCAATCTCACGTCTGAGAGCGGATTACCAGTCACGGCGACGAGATCCGCGAACTTCCCTTTACTAATCGAGCCCACGCGATCCGACCACCCGAGAAGGTTTGCCGCGTTGATCGTGCCCGCTTGTAATGCCTGGCTCGGGGGCAGGCCCAGCTGCACCATGGACCAGAATTCTCCGCCATTCTCGCCGTGTGGATACACGCCCGCATCGGTACCGAGTGCAACCTTTACTCCATTGCGAAATGCATTGGATACATTTGTTTTAGCGGCAGGAATGATGATCGCCGCTTTCTCCTTCACCCATGGCGGAAGGTTCATCTGCGGCGCGTGCTCTTCGAACCAAAACAAAGGGTACGTGGTAGGGACGAGAAATGTTTTGTG
>JBLNFC010000224.1:0-4287 GCA_050263355.1 Acidobacteriota bacterium | reverse complement strand
CGACAAAACCATATGCACAGCAGTACCTCTGGATCTGTCCGATAGAGGCTTCGCTCAGGAGGCCGATTTCAAATTGTTCACTGAAAGCCCAGGCGAAGCCCATGGCACGTAGTCGGCTCATCCAGTAATCCCGACTCGCGCCAAATTCGGTTGTCCAGTAACGGCGATCGTGATTCAGCCACAGATATCCAGAAGCAGCGCCTTCGATAGGATGTCCGAGGTAATTTTCATAGTAGCCATCTCCATCCGACCACCCATGCATCGCACCCAGGGCTTTGAAGTAGCCGCCGAAGACACTGTTGTGCAAGCCTTCTCGAGTCGACGGCTCACTTGCGATGCGGAAACCATGCATGATTCCTAAAAAGAAATTCGAATGAAGCATCAATGATTTCCACTCGACCTGGTCTGCGGCTCTGTCATCGGCTCGAATCACAGCAGAAGTGCCATCCAAGCTGGGCGTCTCCCCGCCTACTCCATTGGAACGATCGTGGTCCGTTGTGCTTATGTTTCCGGAGTTGGAAACACGGTTATCCGACATCTCATGTTCGTGAATCTCAGTTGCCGAAGCGAACGGGGGCGTAAATACCCCATCGGCATAACCATTGCTAAGGCTGTAAAACGGGAGATCGCCAGCTCTGCGGACCTCAGTGGTGGTTTGTGCCGACGCAGTGTACGTGGATGCAGCTAGTGAAAGTATAAGGAGCCAACAACGAATGCAGTTTCCCGCATGTCTCTCGTCCATCTTCGCATTACCTGACGGCGAAACGCGTTGCGATATTAAGCAAGCTGGGGGATGACGAGAACTGTAACTAATACCAGAAGATTTCCACTAACTACATTCGGCCTTCAGTGGAAGGTACTGTTGCTCTTACCTCGCGCGATCTCCTCGAACACCCAACTACCCTGACGCAAGTTTGCGAGACAAAATCTGTCATTTTTGTCAGTGTATAAGCTTTCCAAGTCTCGATATTTGTCGATTTATCATGGGACTTCAATGCAGGTGAGAGACTCGCACGCGACCGCAATGACCTATCACTTGGGTTAACGCATGAGTACCAAGCCGACGTTGTGGCCATCTCGACTGAAAACGGCGCTGGTGGTCGGGCCTGACGACGAATTTGCCGTCGCCGTTGCGAATATACTGAGTGACTGGAACATAGAGAGAGCGCCCAGTAATGCCGCTGCGCTAGCGATGGTCGAATTACATCCTTTCGACCTCGTTCTGACAGGTGAGAATACGTCCGGAAAAGCTGATGTCGAACTTCTTCGTAGGATTCGCTTGGTGCGACCACACACTCGCCTGATCATCCTCACCACTGAGAGCACCCCCGTTGACGTCGTCGCGTCCATGCGCGAGCGGGCATTCAGCTACTTTTCGAGACCGTTCGCGCAGGCTACATTTGCCGAAATGGTTCGCCTCGCAGCGGAAGGCCCGTGCTGGGATGACGGTATTGAAGTTGTCACTGCGACGCCTGAGTGGGTTCAACTCATAGCTCGCTGTGACAAGAAGACGGCTGACCGGCTTGTCCAGTTTTTCCACGAAATATCAGACTTGCCTGAATCGGAAAGGGACAGCGTCGCCACAGCCTTTCGCGAGATGCTGCTCAACGCCATCGAATACGGTGGACACTTCGATCCCAGTCAATACGTGGAAATTTCCTACGTGCGCGCTCGGCACCTGCTGATGTGCCGCGTCAAAGATCCGGGCGAAGGATTCTCGCTCGACGAGATTCACCATGCGGCCATCGCCAATCCGCCGGATAATCCGATCCATCATCAGGTCTTGCGCGATGAAAAAGGTCTTCGTCCGGGAGGGTTTGGCCTGCTTCTTAGCCGCAGCCTGGTCGATGAGCTGATTCACAGTGAAAAGGGGAATGAGGTTATTTTGGTCAAATACCTGAATGCAGTGAGGCCAGACAGTTCCAAGTCGTAGCTGGGGCCGACCGGGCTCCTGCGGGCAGAAGCGTTCCTTGCAATTCGCCCTAAAGGGAAATTGCGGCCAGGAAACAGCAAATAAATCGAAGGCCTTAAACCTGGTACCCTATTTCCCGAAGAGACTATCTATCGTAGGCAACAGTTTAGCTCTTATTTCCCTTTTGGCGATGTAGGCTTGCGCGCCTACGGCCACGGCTGCTTCCGCGAGTTCATCGGAAATTTCCAAACTAATGAAAACTATTTTAGAATTCGCAGCGCGATCCCGAATGCGTCGGGCGGCCTCAATGCCATTCAATTTGGGCATAGCAATGTCCATCAGAATGAGATCTGGCTGCAGTTCTGTCGCTTTTTCAATTGCCTCCTGACCATCCGCCGCCTCGCCTACGACCTCGAAACACGCACGCTCTTGCAGAACGGAAGCCACATAGCTCCGCCACGACGCGAAATCATCCACCAACAGGATCCTGAGAGGTGCCATATGGCCAGTTTGTCGATAGAACCCGCCAAGAATATAGATGCAGTCCGTAGCGGAGAACAGGGGTGGAACCTTGCTTTCGAGTGAATCGTGCGATTGTACAACAGTGCGATCTCTCAGAACAGGGTCACACGCGAAGAGCTGTATTCCGAATCAGCTTTGATAATGACAATGACGCAAATCGCCTGTCAGTCTTACCAGTAGGCCTCCTGTCCTGAGGCAGGTAGTGTCTAGCAGAATCTCTCATCAAGTCTCGTCCATAGTTTGGATGGCGGGGGGACCGTATGATCCACAAAGCGGCCGTATTCTTGCTCTGCTTGGCACCTGTTCAGGTATTTTGTCAAAGCTCCGCACCCAAGTACCAGCCGGGGACGATCACCGCCGTGGCAGTCCATCAGCCTGCTCCGGGAGAACAGCCCAGTGAAGCCTTAAAGTACGATCTCTCCATCGTGATTGGCGATACGAATTACCTGGTTCTATACACTCCGCCCAACGGTGCTAAGACAGTAGAATCCGCCGCTGGGCTGGATTTCCTCTTTCTTGTGGGCAGTGACACGCTTACGATTAATCGAGGCCCGACCGGGACCGCCGAGCTGCCGATACTACGCCGCGAAACGCTGCCGGCCAAAAGCGGAGTGGACTGGTCGAAAGCTCCAAGTCAGTATTACAGTCTGAAACTTGAGAATCTTACAAGAGTCCTGACCCTCAGCGATGACCAGCAAGCCAGAATTAAGCCCATCCTCGAGAATGAAGCGGGCGAACTGCGCACCCTTTGGAAGAATTCTGCCGTCTCCAGTAAAGACAAGCTGAATACCTTGGAGAAGATTGTCCGCTCGTCCGACAAGAAGATGAAGCCCTTACTTTCTGAAGATCAGCTACGGATACTCGCGGATCTGCGCAAAAATCAAAAGCAAGAACTTAAGAGGAGGATAGACGAACAAACAGCCAGCAAGCAGAACTAAGTCATTTTGCCGTTTTTGACAGGCCCTTTTCGCTGTCGCCTCGAATGACTGACACAGCTCAAAAGGTGAAACGCAAAGACAGCACGAACGTAGGATCGGTCCATCCCACATTGAACACGTACGTCGTTAAATCTACATTATTATAGGAGAATCCCGCGGAAATTCCCCGCTGGACATCCAGTTTAGTTTGATAAGCCCGTGTCCGTTGCGATACAAGGCCGGCGTGGAGCCAGTCCACGGGAGAGTATGTCAGTTCATTCCAGCTATAGAAGAAGTTGCCGCTGCGGTTTCCCGTGTCGAATACGTATTCGCCTTCGCTTGATAGTTCCAACTTCTTGTAGGTGACAGAGAACCTGAATCCGGGAGCAATCCCTGTTGTTTTACCAAAGACTCCACCCAACATGGGTGTCACTTGCAATGCGACGTTCTGTCCAGTACTGAAGTTGTATCCTACCCATAAGGAGCCCGTTTGCTGGTTCTCGTAGTTGTAGCGTACTTCGGTGTGCAAATACTCTCGATCTGCGCTGAAGGTTGGCGCCGCGTACGAACGGTCATGGGGCACAACGTATCCCATTGTGGCAAATTCAAACGACCAGCTGCCCTCCTCCACATCTTCCGTGGCAGCACTCGACCCGGCTTGAGCGAACAGAGGTATTACTAATAGGAGGAAAGCAACGCTAGTTGCGAGATGGGCTCCTGCTCTCATCCGCCAAATGCCATTGTGATCGCCACCAGGCCAGTTCCGATTACAACCATCCAAAATCCCGTGCGCAGAGGTCGATGTCCGGCATAACGACCGAAGGCATAGCCTGTGCCAAAAAGCATCAAGAGTGCGATTCCGTTCGAGACGCGCAGCGCGAGGCTGGCATCGCTGACGAGAATGAAAGGCATTACGACTGGGAATGTGGACAAGGA
>JBLNFC010000223.1:0-23880 GCA_050263355.1 Acidobacteriota bacterium | reverse complement strand
GAAATCTTCAAGGGCATGGCTACACGGGTGCGCTCGGGTTGTTTGATTTCGATGTCTTCGATGACATTGGCCCTGGCCCAGGCGTTGCGGTCTGCGATTTCAATCATGGCAACGAGGGATTCATCAGCGGCGGATTGCTGACCAATGAATTTATCCGTCTTCCCTATCAGTTTTCGAATATGAGAGCTCCCGGGGTGCCGCGCTGGGGACGCGAGCACAAACGGTACATGCGGCAATTCTATCGGCGCAACATGGGAGTCATGGGGCCAGTGCAGGAACTCCCGGTATTCGAGGCGAGAGTTCAGGTGGATCCGAAAATAAAAGATTACTGGGGCATTCCTGTAGCGCGGCTTTCCGGGTATCGGCACCCCAACGACTTGGTCGTGGCGAAGTTTCTCT
Source organism: Acidobacteriota bacterium (assembly GCA_050263355.1). Lineage (GTDB taxonomy): Bacteria > Acidobacteriota > Terriglobia > Terriglobales > Acidobacteriaceae > Gp1-AA122. The sequence continues at coordinate 23,481 of JBLNFC010000223.1, read as the reverse complement.
CGTCAAAAGCCGAAGCATGGCTGAAAGAGGCGGGGGCAACGACCACGTGGACTTTTCCGCCGTGGAAAGGCTTGAGCGGCGGACAGCATCAGGCGGGGACCTGCCGAATGGGAAACGATCCAAAGACTTCGGTTGTCGACAAGTATTGCCGGGTTCACGATGTTGACAACGTTTATGTGATTGACGGCAGCGTTCACGTGACGAATGGTGGATTCAACCCGGTACTGACGATCATGGCGATCGCGTACTACGCCTCTGAACATTTGGTGAAATCGTGGAAAGGGACGCATGTCGTCTCGTGAGTCTTCTCGGATCGCCAGGAAGCCCTTGTATCGGCGGCTTGGCTTCGTGCTGCCGGTTATATTCGGGGCCGTACTGTTTCTGCCGAGCGCCAGCGTTTATTACCGCTATTCCGGCGGCCGATCGTGCGCGAGTTGTCACGAAATCTGGCAGCCCTACTCGGATTGGCATACCTCCACGCATCGCAACGTGCTTTGCTCCGATTGCCATGGCGATGTGCTCACGCTCGATGCCGGATTTCATCTGAAAAATATCCGCCAGTTGTTCGCGCACATTCGCGGGCAAGTCCCTGAACAAGTGCGGCTGAAACCCGATGATGTTCAGCAAGTGAACGCACGGTGTGCGAAGTGTCACCGGCAGGAATACGCCGATTGGGCGGCTGGGCCGCATGCTATTACGTACAAAGAAATCTTTTTGGATGAATCGCACAATCGCAAGGTGCATTTGGCGGACGATTGTCTTCGTTGTCACGGCATGCATTACGCAGGCGGGATCCGTGACCTGGTTACGACAAACGACACAAAGGGACCGTGGCGCCTGCAGGATGCGAAATTGACCCGGCAACCGACGGTTCCTTGTCTGGCTTGCCACCAGATGCACCGCCAAGGAAACGTGCTCGCTCGACCAACTGTGAAATCAATTGAGCCCGGACCGAACCAGGCAATCAGTACGCCATCCTTGGCATTGTTTGATCGGCGGGAACTCGACTACGTAGCTCTCGATCAGCTATCTCTGCCAGCGATGCGCGATGGTGAGCGGGAGATCAAGATCAGCCCCGACATACGACAGGCGCTCTGTTACCAGTGCCATGCACCGTTAGTCACGAAAAAGGTCGGTTCGGGCGATGATCGGACCGCGATGGGCGTCCACGAAGGGCTGAGTTGTTTCGCGTGCCATCAAGGACACGGACAGAAGACGCGGGCATCGTGCTCTACCTGCCACCCGCAACTTTCGAATTGTGGATTGAACGTGGAGATGATGGATACCACGTTTAAATCCACGAAGAGCTTGCACAATATTCACTTCGTGAAGTGTGGCGACTGCCACATGAAGGGTGTTCCGAGGAGGAAAGAAAGAAGAATTGCCGCCAATGGGAGCAGCTTTTTGTTCGATGAAGAACGTAATGATGAATGATGCATGCTCAGTTTCATTGCAAGACAAGCGAGCGCAGTTTGATCTTGACGACAGCGGCGGTAAGACGCAGAATTCAGACCTCCGCGACTTGGCACGATCAGTGTCGCCCGATCCGTTCCACTGCAAGCACATCTATTCGGCTTCGGCCTCTTGTGAAGAGGAATAACTATGAGAAAACTCACCCTGTACGTATTTTGCGCAATTTCAGCCTTTCTTCTACTTTCTCAATTTGCCAGCGGTCAGGCGGTTTACGGCAACATCGTGGGTACGGTAAATGATGCGACTGGTGCTGCCGTGCCACATGCCGTGGTCAGCATCAGCGATATTGATCGTGGCAGTACCTACACAACCACAGCCAACGAGAGTGGCAACTTTGAAAAAACGAACCTGCTGGCGGGGCGCTACAAAGTCGAGGTTACAGCTCCCGGTTTCAAGCCGTTTGGGACAACTGCAATCGTGCAGATCGACTCTTCGACGCGCGTGGATTGCCGCTTGGGGGTTCAGGGTACGGCGACTGAGGTCACGGTGACGGCGGAAACGCCGCTGCTGAAAACCGATCGTGCAGATGTCAGCACGACCATAACTACGGACGAATTGGGCAGTCTGCCTATTTTGAACCGCAACCTGACGCAGATGTTGCTGGTAACGCCGGGAACGCAGGTGAACGACTGGCAGCACTCACAGGCGGAGAACCCGCAGGGTGGCTATCAGATCGCAGCCAATGGCCAGCAGTTCACCTCGAATGGATTTCTCATCGATGGTACGGAGAACCAGAGCGCGATCCTGGGTATTGCGGTAGTGAATCCGAACATCGATTCGCTGCAGGAATTCAAGGTCACGACCAGCAACTATGACGCGCAGTTCGGATCAGTATCCGGCGCACTGATGCAAGCGACGACAAAGTCGGGGACGAACACTTTTCACGGCTCCGCGTTCGAATACCTGCGCAATGACATGTTCAATGCGAACGATCGATTTTCCGGGCTCAATCTGCCGTTGCGCTGGAACCAGTTCGGAGGATCAATCGGTGGTCCAGTTGTAAAGGACAAGCTCTTTTTCTTTGCCGATTACCAGGGCACACGCCGGCGGCGGGCGGCGAGTTCCATCGTAAACGTTCCCACGGCTGCCCAGCGGGACGGTGACCTGAGTTCTTTCCTAGGGGACTTCATCTGCAGCGACGGAAGCACTTCCCCGACAGGTTGCGGAGGCAATGCGGTGATGGTGCCCACCACGGAAGGCGGCAGCATTGCGGCGCGCGCCGGGATGATCTTCGATCCCACGACTGGCGACGAAAATGGAGCCATCAGGCAGGCGATCACCACGAATGGACAAGCCAATGTCATCCGGGTTCCTAGCGCGGTAACCAACATACTTAAGTTCATCCCTCTGCCGAACACAGGTGATGGGGCGCTGTTCAACAACTACATCGCGAGCGGCAGTGAACATTTTGACAGCGATCAGGTAGATGGCCGCGTGGATTACAACTTTTCGGAGAAGCTGCAATTCTTCGGCCGCTATACGATAGCGGACTTCACATTGTCGGCTCCCGGCGCATACGGTGCGGTGGCGGGCGGACCGGGACTGAACGGAATCTTCTTTGCGGGTAGTTCGCTGGACCGCAATCAGAGTGTGGCATTGGGAGCGAACTATACGTTGAGTCCCACGCTGATCACCGATTTCCGGTTTGGGTTCTACCGGTATCGCATTCGAGTAGAACCGAATGGGGTGGGCACGACTCCCGCGAGTGACGCTGGGTTTCCGGGTCTGAACCTAGGTACAGGCGAGACCAGCGGCATGCCGGCTTTTTACATTGGTGGAGCGGCTGGATTTAACTTCGGCTATGCCCTGAACGTCAATCAATGCAATTGCCCTCTGAAAGAGACAGAGAACCAGTTCCAGTGGGTGAACAACTGGACCAAAACCATCGGCAATCACACGATCGGTTGGGGTGCAGATCTTCGTCGCGCACAGCAGCAGCGAATTCCCAGCGATTCCCACCGCTCCGGCGAAATGAGCTTTGGGGATGGATTGACCGGCAGCTCTGATGTGGACGCAGTGACAGGCGGATCGGTGACGACGGGATCTGCCTTCGGAGCATTCCTTCTCGGCTATCCCGGCAGCTTTGCCCGGTACTTCAGCGGTAATAGCTACCATGCCGGGTTACGGCAGACGCGGCTGTTCTTTTATGCACGGGACAGTTGGCGCGTAACCAGAAAGCTGACGTTCAACTACGGACTGCGTTATGAGAACTACTTGCCGCAAACTGCGGCGAGCCCGGGCGGCGCGGGAAGCTTCGATCCGAACACCGGTGAAGTATTAGTTGCGGGAGTCGGTTCGGTGCCGTCGAATATGGGCGTAAAGGCATACAACCGGGGATTTGCGCCTCGGCTTGGGCTTGCGTACCAGGTCAGAGAGCACACAGTAGTTCGTGCCGGGTATGGGCGCAGTTTCACACCGGCTGGTCTGGGCGCGGTGTTTGGTCAGGCGCCAGACTACGATCCTCCCATCACGCTGCCCCAGCAGATCAACACTCCTAACAGTTACACGCCAGCGTTCAATCTGTTAACCGGACCGCCGTTGCCGCCAAGCGTACCGGTGGGCGCAAACGGGCGCTATCCGCTGCCGGATGGCCTGAATGTCTACTACTACTTCGATCCGCCCAGCGCGTACCGAGTTCCCTTGGCAGACTCGTGGAATCTGACGGTTCAGCACGAGTTTGCACCGAGTTTTACCGCGGAGGTCGGCTATATAGGAAACGTCGGCCGGCATCTGTTCCTTAATCCGAACATGAACCAGGCCGCGCTGGATCCGAACTGCATGGCGGATGGGACTTGTTTTGACTGGAACCTGCGGCGGCGGTTTTATCAGAAGTTCGGATTGACCCAGTTCATTGGCGAGATCTGCAATTGCGATAACTCGAGCTATCACGCGTTGCAGGTAAAGGTTCAAAAGCGAGCCAGTCATGGACTGGACTTCCTGGTTACGTACACGTATGGCAAGGCGATGGGAAATGCTACGACTTACGGCGGTACGGCTGGGAACAACCTTAACTGGTGGGAAGATCATGGTCCGGCAAACTTCGACCGTACACACACGCTTACCATCAGCCATGTGTGGCAACTGCCAGTTGGGCGGGGACGTCACTGGAGTCCAGGCAGTAAAGCCCTCGACACCATTCTGGGTGGTTGGGACTTCAGCGGCATCACCACCTTCGAGAGTGGGCTGCCATTCAACGCGTTTCTGTGGTGGAATCCGAATGCCAATGCTGACTTGACCCAGTACCGGCCTGACCAGATTGGCTATCCCAACGTTCCTGATCCGAGCGCAAACCTGTGGTTCAATCCTGCCGCGTACGAGATTCCCACCGGGATTGGCCGTCAGGGAAACGTTCGGCGCAACTCGCTGCGTGGGCCAGGTCTGTATCATTTCGATCTGTCACTTGGCAAGATGTTCACCATTGCGGAAGGAAAGACTCTCGAATTCAAGTGGGAGACCTACAACGCGACCAACCACGTGAATCTTGTCAATCCAAATTCCGCGATTGATTCTGACGGTGCAGGAACAATCACAGGGGCCGCGTCCATGCGGCAGATGCAGTTCGGGCTACACTTCCGCTTCTAACTCCGGCCAGCCGGGGCACGAGGCTCCGGCTGGCTGTTTATTCAATCATTGATCCATAAAAGGGGCTAAAGAAGGATGAAGACACAAGTGTGTTTAGTTGTTGCGCTTTTGATGCTAGCCGCGCAGACTCCAGCTTCAGCGCAGCAAGCGCCACCCTACCCCGAGCCCGACAGTCGCTATAAAGTCGACATCCTGGAAGTGGTGGGTCATCCTGACGATGACATCATGTTCACCGCGTATGTAGCCAAGCTGATCGAGCAGCAGCACAAGCGCGTGGCGGTGGTCTACACGACTCGCGGAAATTCGGGCGGCAATGCCGCGGGGCCGGAGCAATCGAATGCGCTTGCCGACATTCGGGAGATGGAAGCTCGGCACTCCCTGGCTTCGTATGGGATAACGAATGCCTGGTTTCTGAATGGGTCCGACACTCCAGGAGGCGACGTTCTGAAATCACTTGAGCGGTGGGGACATGGCAAGGCGCTGGATGAAGTAGTTCGCCTGGTCCGCATCACGCGGCCAGAGGTCATCGTGACGTGGCTGCCGAATTACGTAGTTGGGGAAAATCATGATGATCACCAGGCGGCCGGTGTTCTTGCGACGGAGGCCTTTGATCTCGCCGGGAATCCGCTGGCCTTTCCGGAACAGGTTGAGGCGCCGCGCAATCGGCTGAGCATCAGCAACTACGGTGAAGGGCTGCGGCCGTGGCAGCCGAAGAAGATCTATTACGTTTCCGACGCCACGCATTTTGATTTCTTCAAAGGCAATGGGCCCGAGTATCCGACCAACGATGTTTCACCGTCACGGAAGGTGCCATATTCGCGGGTTGCGGCGGATGCCTGGAGTCACTACAAAACGCAGAACGATTTCACCGATGCGCAGTTGAAGGAATTTACCGAGATGCCGGTGCGGTTTATTTTTGGGAAATCGCTTGTGGGCGGTACGGTGACCAGTGACGTGTTTGAAGGAATCACGCCGGAGCCGATTGCCTACGTTCGGGCGCGCGGGTATGAACCATTACCTGCTGGTCTTACTGTCGAGTTAGGCGGAGCTTGGAGTTTCTATAGCGAGTTTTGGCGGGCCCACAACATCGAGCAAGTTGCCAAGCTTTACGCGCCTGAGGCGCAGGTAGCGCCCGGCGATACGCTGTGGGTTCCGTTGCTCATCCGAAACGATACTGCTTCGACAAAGGAAGTTACGCTGCATGCGAATTTGCCGCAGGGGTGGAGCCAAAATCCCGAGAGCAGCGTGTACACTGTCGCGGCTCACGATTGGTATGCGATCCAGTTGACGGTTACCCCATCAGCTGCGCACAAGGATACTTGGCAGAGTCTGACATGGGATGGGCAGAGCGGTGGACAGAAACTCGCGCCCGTCACGCTTCGGGTTCGGGTTGCCGGAAATGGGCTTCCGCAGTAGGTTCGGGACCAGGTCAACGGCATGGAAAAGCAAAGACCGGGGCTAAAGCCCCGGATTATTTGGATTTCTTACGCGGCCCTGAAGGGCCGCTCTTCCACGGTGATGCGGGCAGTGTGAGTTGTCTCGCGATTGTTCCGCGGTGATGCGCGAATTTGAGTTGCCTCGCGATTGCTCATCGATGATGCGCGCGTGTGAGTTGTCTGGTGATTGCTCATCGGTGATGCATAGTGTGTTTTGTCTCGCGAGTGTTTCACGGTGATGTCCTACTGGGAGTTGTCTCGCGTTGCTCCTCGGCAATGCGCGAATGTGAGTTGTCTCGCGTTGCTCCTCGGTGATGCGCGATTGTGAGTTGTCTTGCGATTGTTTCGCGGTGATGCCGAGTCTGACACGCTTGTGATGCTCTGCGGTAATACAGGATGCCGTCTTGAACAACAGCACGCGTTTGCCGGGAGTTGATGATTTCGCACATCGTGGTTCGATGAACCAGGACAATTCCAGGAAGCTTGCGACGGCGCGACGCGTGATGCTGGCGATGCTGTTTGGATTCAGCTTCGTCAGCTACCTGGAGCGGGTGAACATTTCGATCGCCGCCGAGCTGATGATGCCGGCCCTCTCCCTGACGAAGATGCAGATGGGCCACATCTTCAGCAGCTTTCTGATTGGTTACGCCATTTTCCAGGTTCCCGCCGGGATGTTGGGCGACATCGGGGGGCCGAGATTCACACTGGCAGTTGCTGGCCTTTGCTGGGGTATTGTGACAGTGCTCACCGGTCTTATTCCCGGCGTTATTTTTAAGGGGGCGAGCGCAGTCTTTTTGTCGTTGTGGATCATACGATTTTTGCTCGGCTCCGCTGAAGCAGCGACGTATCCAGTAGGGACCCGAGCGGTCCGGAACTGGATGCCAGTCACGCAGCGTGCCTTGGGGAATTCCGTGATGTTCGTAGGGAGTTCGGCTGCGACTGCTCTGGCTGGCCCGCTCATTTCGTTTTTGATGGTGAGATTCGGATGGCGCCAATCCTTTTACGTGAGTTCCACCTTTGCATTCGTGATCGCCGCCCTATGGTACTGGTACGCGACCGACTATCCAGAGCAGCACAAGAGCATCCGTCGCGCCGATGTGGCAGGAATCACTCGGTCGAAGAGTGTCCCTAACGGCAGCAAAGTCTCGCGCTGGAGGCTGCTGCGCGACCGAAGAATTCTCTTCCTGTCGGCGAGCTACGTGTCGGAAGGATACGTTCTGTTCATCTTCGTGTTTTGGTTGTACATCTACCTGGTCGACGTGCGCGGCTTTAGTATGCTCAAAGGAGGGTGGGTGGCAAGCCTACCGTGGCTCACGGCGGTAGCATTTGCACCGCTTGGCGGCGTGGTTTGCGACCGACTCTCGGTTCGAGGCACCCGGTTGTCGGGGGCTCGCTGGGTGATCATTCTGGGGTATGGCGTGTCCGGCATTTTGCTATACGCGGCGGCGCAAGCGAACAGCAGAACGGTGGCAGTAGCTGCGTTGTGCGTCAGCGTGGGCTCACTTTTCTTCGCTGAGACCGGCTTTTGGACAGCGGCTGTGTATCTGGCAGGCGAACATGCGGGGGCTGTTTCGGGCGTTATGAATACTGCGGGTATTCTTGGCGGCATTGCCTCGACGCTCCTGGTTCCCATCCTCGTTCAGCGCTTTGGATGGCTGACCGCACTCAGTTCCGGAGCGGCGATGGCGATTGTGTGTACAGTGTTGTGGTGGATTCTGGGTCGTGAGGCCGCTTTGACGAGTGAACCAGTGTCGGCGGCATCGGTCAGCTAGTCAGCTGTCACGAAATAGGGAGAGAATACCGAATGCGTGTTGGAGTGTTTACGCCTCTGTTATCGCAGTTACCGCTGGACGCCGTCCTGAAGAAAGTTTCCCAGCTGCAAATCAATACCGTAGAACTTGGAACCGGAAACTACGTGGGCGATGCACACTGCAAGCTCTCGATGCTGGACAGCGCCTCGGCGCTCGCGGAGTTCAAGAAACTACTTAGCGATCACGGCGCGAGCATCAGCGCGCTGAGTTGCCACGGCAATCCGCTGCACCCGGACAAGGCTCGCGCCCAGCGAGACCGCGAGGTAAGCCGCAAGACGATTCTGCTTGCGGAAAAGTTAGGTATCCCGGTCGTAATTGATTTTTCGGGGTGTCCGGGCGATTCGCCGCAGGCGACGGCACCCAACTGGGTTACATGCCCCTGGCCGCCGGACTACCGCCAGGTTGTCGACTGGCAATGGAATGAAGTTGTCACACCGTATTGGGTGGAGCACGCGAAGTTCGCCGCCGATCACGGCGTAAAGATCGCGATCGAGATGCATCCCGGATTCGTGGTGTATAACCCTGAAACAATGTTGCGCCTACGCTCGATTGCCGGAGATAGCGTGGGCTGCAACTTTGATCCAAGTCACCTGTTCTGGCAGCAGATCGACCCGATTGGCGCGATTCGGGTGCTGGACGGCTGTGTTTTTCACGTACACGCGAAAGACACGCAGCTCTACCCGGCTAACCTTCAGCGCAGTGGCGTGCTCGATACCAAGCCATACACTGACGAACGCAACCGGGCATGGATGTTCCGCACGTGCGGGTATGGTCATGGCGCCGAGTGGTGGACCGAATTCATTTCCACACTGCGCATGTTTGGATACGATTACGTGCTCTCGATCGAACACGAAGACAGCTTGCTCTCGCCGGCAGAGGGCCTGAGCAAGGCGGCCAGTTTTCTCAACAGCATTATGATTCGCGAGCAGCCCGGGGCTGCCTGGTGGACATAGGAACTTACTGATGAAACCGATTAGAACCGCAATTGTTGGCACAGGCTTTATGGGCCGTGTGCATCTGGAAGCCGTGCGGCGGACCGAAGGGGTTGAAGTCGCGGCTATCGTCGGCCGTACCGAGGATGCAGCGCAACGCCTGGGCGCAGGGTTCGGCGTTCCGTTGATGAAGGCGGATTATCGCGAGGTGCTTCGGGACCCAACCATTGATGCAGTCCATGTCTGCACGCCTAACGCGCAGCACTACTCCATGACAAAGGATGCACTGGAAACGGGCAAGCATGTTCTATGTGAGAAGCCAATTACTACGGCGGTGCGGGAGGCGGAGGAGCTAGTCTCGCTGGCGGCGAAGCAGGGGCTTCGGAATTGCGTTTGTCACAACCTCCGTTACTACCCTATGGTGCAGCAGATGCGGCAGCTGCGCGAGGCAGGCGAGTTAGGAGAGATTCTCGTCGTGCAGGGTACTTATTCTCAGGATTGGCTGCTCTACGACACGGACTGGAACTGGCGGGCCGACAGCAAAGTGAGCGGGCCTTCCCGATGCATGGCGGATATCGGGTCGCACTGGTTTGACCTCGCCGAGCACCTTACCGGATTGCGTGTGACGTCTCTCTGTGCCGATCTTCAGACTTTTCACCGCACCCGCAAGAAGCCCAAACACTCGGTTGAGACTTTCGCCAACAAACTGATGGGGCCCGAAGACTATATCGAAACACCGGTGGATACCGAAGACTTTGGGGCGGTGATTTTCCGGATGGGCACTCGAACACGCGGTTGCATGAGCGCGAGCCAGGTCTCCGCCGGACGCAAGAACGGATTTCGTATGGAGATCTACGGCTCACGATCGTCGGTTGCGTGGAACCAGGAGCGTCCTGATGAGCTTTGGGTCGGCCATCGTGACAGCGGGAACGCACTGTTCGTCAAAGATCCCTCACTACTGTTGCCGGGAGCCCGCGGCTTTGCCGATCTCCCTGGCGGGCATAGCGAAGGGTACGACGATACTTTCAAGCAGGTGTTCCGACGCTTCTACGCTTCCATCGGATCATCGGGAACAGCGGAGTACCCGCAGTTCGTTGATGGGCTGCGGCAGCTGAAAATTCTTGATGCGGTGCTCGAGAGTCACCGCGCCCGAAAATGGGTTGATGTACCGGCGGCTACTGCTTGATGAGCTTTGCGACCTGCTGCATCGCCTGCACGGTTTGATCTGGCAGTCTGCCGGACGTGTCGGGCGAGAGATTCAGCAAGAGATTCGACTTTCGCTGCTTGCAATCGCGATACACGTTTGCAATGATCTGCGGATCTTGCGTCTGGAATCCTTCCCGCCAAAACCAACTGTGCATGGGTGGCATTGGCTTGTAGGGTGGACCGGTGGGTATCCAGGCCTCCATGGGCATGTAGTAGGTCTTCCCTTCAAACTTGATGTTGGGATCATGACCCTCCGGAGAGGGCAGGGTGTCTTCTGTGTTTATCACGTCGCTTGGCCAACTTGCGGGTTCGCAGATTCGTCCGAGATTTCGCTTGCTTTGATAGAACGCCTGGTTCATCACGATGATGCAATCGGGGCTCATCGATTTAATGAGCCGGTATAACTCCCAGCGCTGCTCCTGATTGATTTTCCAAGTTATATCGAGCAGCTGATAAAACGGCGTCCGATAGCGGGTGTGCAGCTGGGTCAGATGTTGCTTGATGAGCTTGTAATAAGGATCCGGCACATGCGAATCCCAGTCGAACTTGCCTTCATTATGGGGATCGAGGATGCAGTAGTACAAACCCGGCTGTAGTCCATATTCCTTGCACGCGGCGAAGAATTCCGCAACGACATCTGTCTTGTTGCCGCTGGCGGCAACGTCGTAGTCGTAACCCTCCGAGTCCCACAAGCAGAACCCGGACATGTGTTTCGCGGTGATAACCGCGTAGCGCGCGCCAAGGTCGTGGGCCACACGGATCCATTGCCGAACGTCGAGCTTGCTGGGGTTGTAAGTACGAGCGGGCACGCCACCGGTTTCGTAGTCATTGCCGGTGAACGTGTTCATGCTGAAGTGGTAGGAAACACCGAACTGCAGCTCTTCGTACTGTGCCAGCACGGGCGTGCGGCGAGTTGCTGGTTCGATTGCTGGCGGGGCGGATAAGCCCCTGACGAGAGGAGATGCGACTGTACCTGCCACCAACAGCCCGGTTCCACTCAAGAGCTCACGACGGCTCAATATCGTTTTCATAAGGACGACACCATCCAAGAAAATTGCTGTCTACTGCGATGAAGTAATCTCCTGAAGAAAGTGGCTCACTTCTGCGCCAGTGGGCATAGAGGGCTGAGCACCGCGCCGCGTAACGGAAACCGCTGCGACAGCTGATGCCCAGCGTGCAGCCTCCAGCGGCTTATTTCCCGCCGTAAGAGTTACAGCCAAGGCCCCGTTAAATGCATCTCCTGCCGCAGTAGTATCAACTGCACGAACCTTGAATGCGGGAATTAGTTTCCGCGTTCCATCGGATAGTGCGACGTAACATCCGCGTTCCCCAAGCTTCAGGATGACGTTGCGGCAGCCCCGTTGGAGCAGGGTGTGAGCTGCGGATTCGAACGACTCCTCCGATAATTGCTGCCCGGACTGGCCTAAGAGGAAACAAGTTTCAGTCTCATTCGGAGTCAGCCAGGTCACATTTCGCAGCAGCGAATCAGGCAGAGGCCTGGCTGGCGCGGGATCGAGGACGAATGGGATACCTTCTTTACTGGCGATATTGCCCAGATACTCCACAGTCTGCAAAGGAGTCTCAAGTTGGGCGAGGAGGATGGCTGCACTACGAAGCAGTTCCATGCGCTTTTCGAGATCCGCCGGGAACAGCAGCGCATTAGCGCCGGGGACAACCGTAATAGAGTTGTCGCCCTTCTCGTCGGTGGTGATCAGAGCAACACCAGACGATTCATCGACCACGTCAATGGCGCTGGTGTCGACTCCGGCTTGCTTGAGGCCAGTCTGCAATTCCCTGCCGAATGCGTCAGTCCCGAGTTTCCCGATCAGCGCGACAGAAGCGCCGAGACGTGCCGCTGCAACCGCCTGGTTCGCTCCCTTGCCGCCGAAGAATGTCTGGAAGCTCGATCCGATCACGGTCTCACCTGCTACGGGGATTCGCTCCGTGCCCGCGACCAGGTCCAGGTTAATGCTTCCAACTACAACAATCGGTCTCGACATGTAAATCCAGGCTGAACTAGATCATTAAAGGGCACAATCACTACCTTGGAAAGACCGGGGCCACGGCAACAGCTCCCAGTCCAATTAGAAAGAACAGGAACATCAAGGGCACAAGCTTGCGCGCACCCGGCGGGGAGTTGGCGAATTCTTTCCAAACAAAAACACCCCAAAACGCAGAGACCATCGTGGCTCCCTGGCCGATGGCATAGGAGATGGCGGGGCCGATAATTTGAGCGTGCGAGGCTACGAAATTAAACACGGCTCCCGTGCACCAGATCACGCCACCGACAATTCCCCACAAATGCCAGGCGCCGCGTCCGCGAAAATAGTCGCTCATGCTGACAGGGTTGCCCGAGGTCAAGGGCTTGCGCATCAAGAAATAATTCACTGGAAGAGCGCAAAGTGCAGTTCCCAGGGCGAAAAAGAATGCCACTGCGTATGGTCCCAGGGCATGTTCTCCGGTGATTGCTTTGGCCACGAGAGGATAGAACACTCCCATTAGAATTCCGCACGCTACACTGAGTTGAATTCCCCGGGCACTCAGCGCCTTGCGGGTGGTCTCGCGGCGCCGATATGCAAGAGCGTCGATGATGATCGCCACCACGACCAGCACAACTCCACCGAACAACAACAGCGGACTGCCTTGGGGAGCAATGAAGTAATTAAGAAGGACGCCGACAACCAACGCGAGACCGATGCCCACTGGAAAGGCCACTGCCAACCCTGCGATCTCAATGGCAGCGACCAACAGGAGATTGGCGACGTTGAAGACCACTCCTCCGAGCAGTGCAAAAATGATGTGCTGTGAATCGGCGCTGCGGATATTGCTTAGAAAAGAGGGCTGTCCACCTCCCTGGCTGCCCAGAGTCAGTCCCCAGAGGAGACTTCCAATGATGATTCCGACGATGTAATCCCAATAGAACAATTGGAAGGGCCATCCCGGAGTCAGCTTCATGGTGTTCGCCCACGACCCCCAGCACATCATGCTGATGATCATGAACAGCAGCGCTATGCCGTAAGCCTCGGGCTGATACACGAAACTTCTCTCCTCAGCGATTGAAGTGAGGTGCGTTCGTCCAGCATTGGCAAACCGCGAGGCGCCATCATTCGCCAGTCACCTGCGGAATGTAGAAGCGGAAGAATGCCTCCGAGTCAGAATGCAGGCAGACTTGTGCATTGGGCGAACCAGTTTCCGGTCGCGTGAAGCCTTGGTCGTCAACCCGAATGCGCAGCGGCTTGACTGGACACAACTGGGGATGAACGATGAACGCTATCGTCATGGGATCGTACAGCGTTGGAGTTTGTTCTCCCCATTCGTGGTAGAGCAAAATCAGGGCGTCGGTCAGGGGCGTGCCGGCATGGAACAGAACGGCGCGCTTGTACTCATCCAGCTTCAACTGCGTCGAATCCAGCGGCATCATGAACACGGGCACGCCGGATGCTAACAGCTTCTGTGCCGAGCGCGGATCATTTTTGATATTCCATTCTGCATCGGGGCCGTGCGGCTTGGAGTAACCCAGGTCTCCATAGCCACGCTCTATCGAGCCACCCATCAGGACGACGCGCTTCAGTTTGCGGAAAGTTGCCGGGTCCTCATCGATCAGGGCGCCTACATTCACCAGGGGCCCGATACACACGAGGGTCATCTGGTCGGGATACCTGCGAATTTGATCAAGAATGAACGGAACGGCGTCGGGGTGCGTGGATCTCGAAAAGTGTCCGCCTTCCGCATATGGCCGCTGACTGAGGGAAGTCTTGGCATCGGTGGGAGTGCCCTTTACCACGGGAATGTCCTGTCTTCCGGCTTCGCCGAGCAGGCGGTCGAGCAGCTTAACCCGGACTTGTGTATCGCCGAAAACAGTGGAAATGCCGACAATCTGTAACTCCGGACTACGTAGTGCCAAAACTACTGCGAAAGCGTCATCCACATCGTCCCCGATGTCGGTATCAATGATTATCTTTTCGGGAGAGTTTTGTGGAGGCGATTGACCGTATGCAGCAGTAGACAGAATCAACAACAGCAGAAGCAAAATAGCAGTCGCCCAACGGAACATCTGCACCTCTTTATCGCGACAGCAGTATTCCACAAAATACAAGAACCAGATAAACGAAAACGAGAATGAAAGCCAGACCATTCCCTAATTGGCGCGCAAGCCTGGGAATTAAACCAGCGAGCTTGCGGCTTCTGTCGTCATTTCGCTTGACCGTTGGGCGCGGCCTCGGGTACAAACCCAGAATCGTGCGCAATCGACCGCTCCTCCTGCTGGCCTTAATCTCCCTTCAGCTCGCATGCAGCCGCAACCGGGATTGGCCCGTGTATGGCGGTGCTCCGGAAGGCGGGCACTACTCCGAACTGAAACAGATTAATCGAGACAACGTAAAGCAGCTGCAAGTCGCCTGGAGGTTCGATACGCAAGAGACTGGCGGGCTGCAAACCAGCCCGATAGTGGTGCACGGGGTGCTTTACGGAATCTCGCCATCGCAGAAAGTATTCGCTGTCGATGCTGCCACGGGGCAGCTGAAGTGGAAATTTGATTCTGGCGTCCAAGGCACACAACCTGACCGAGGCCTTGCCTACTGGGAGAGCGGGGACGACCGCCGCATTCTGGTGGGCGTTATGAATTTCTTGTATGCACTGAATGCGAACACTGGCCAGCCGATTCCGAGCTTTGGTAATCAGGGCAGGATTGATTTGCGTGAAGGCCTGGGCCGCGATGTGGGCACGCTATTTATCGCACTGACGAGCCCGCCAGTGATTTACAAGGATCTGTTGATTGTCGGTGGACGAGAGAACGAGACACTTCCAGCGGCGCCCGGCGATATTCGTGCGTTCGAGGTTCGCACCGGAAAGCTGCGCTGGACATTCCACACCATTCCCCACCCCGGAGAGTACGGTTACGAAACTTGGCCGAAAGATGCGTGGAAAAACAGCGGCGCTGCCAACAACTGGACAGGAATGACGCTGGATTCGAAGTCCGGCGTACTCTTCATTCCAACCGGCTCGGCAGCATTTGATTTCTATGGCGGCGACCGTCTCGGGGACGATGTCTTCGCCAACTGCCTGATCGCCCTGAAAGCCGAAACGGGCGAGCGTGTCTGGCATTTCCAGGCCGTGCATCATGATCTTTGGGACCGCGACTTTCCGTCGCCACCCGTGCTGATCACAGTGGATCATGATGGTAAGAAGATCGAAGCAGTAGCACAGACCTCGAAGCAGGGATTTGTCTTTCTCTTTGATCGCAGCAATGGGAAGCCGCTGTTTCCTCTTGAGACCCGGAAGTACCCCGCCAGCGAGTTACCGGGAGAATCCGCAGCCCCGGAGCAGGCTCTTCCCACCAGGCCGGAGCCGTACGCTCGGCAGTTACTGACGGAAGACTTGCTGACCGACCGCACGCCGGAAGCGCACCAGTGGGCACTCGAAAAGTTTCGCACTTTCCGCAGCGAGGGCCAGTTTGTGCCGCTGGGCACGAAACAGCCGACCGTAATTTTTCCTGGCTTCGACGGTGGAGCGGAATGGGGTGGGCCTGCCTTTGATCCGCAAACGGGGCTGATGTACGTGAACTCGAACGACGTTGCATGGGATGCGCAGTTGGCGCTCAACACCGCGCCCCGACTGAGCGGCCGGGGCATCTACCAAGCTCAGTGCACCATTTGCCATCGCGACGACATGGCTGGATCGCCGCCGCTGTTTCCGTCTTTGAAAAATGTTGGGAAGCGTCTTGCGCCGGATGCAATCGCGGGAGTGATCCAGAAGGGCCGCGGGCGTATGCCCAGCTTTCCCAATCTATCGGGCGATGAAATTGGCGCTCTCATTGACTACTTGACTCACGGAAAAAGCAAGAAGCTTTCTTCGAATGAACCGACGCCGCCGTCGATGCCCTATCGCTTCTCGGGCTACACCCGGTTCTTGGACCCTGACGGGTATCCTGCGGTCGCACCGCCGTGGGGAACGTTGAATGCGATCAATCTGAATACCGGCGAGTATGCCTGGAAAATACCATTTGGCGAATACCCGGAATTGGTGGCCCAAGGTAAGAAGAACACGGGCAGCGAGAATTACGGTGGAGCCGTGGTTACGGCAGGCGGCCTTCTGTTCATTGGCGCCACGAATTACGACAAGAAATTTCGGGCCTTCGACAAGCTGACCGGGCAACTGCTGTGGGAAACCACTCTGCCATTCGCAGGAAACGCGACGCCCATCACTTATGAGGTGGATGGACGACAGTATGTCGCGATTGCGGCAGGCGGTGGGAAGGACCTGCGTTCAAAATCCGGAGGCGTGTATGTGGCCTTCGCTCTACCGAAGTAGCAGCGCCTCTATAGGGGGTTTCAATTCCTTTACTCGGCATTGATGTTGGCACCGGCGGGACGCGAGCGCTCGTCCTAAGCGAGCAGGGGCGGATACTCGGCTCGGCATCGGAGGAGCATGTTGCCTTTGCGTCTCGGCAGATTGGATGGGCCGAGCAGGATCCTGCGGACTGGTGGCGAGCAAGCACCATTGCAATCCGAAAGGCATTGGCCAATGCCAATTTGAGGGGTAATGACATCGCTTGCATTGGCTTTTCGGGTCAAATGCACGGTGCCGTCATGCTCGATGAGAAGGACGGAGTTGTGCGTCCAGCGCTGATCTGGTGTGATGTGCGCACAGAAAAACAATGCCGCTCTCTGACGGAAAGAGTCGGTGCCGAGAGACTGATTCAACTTACCTCTAATCCAGCCCTGGCGAATTTCACTGTCACCAAGTTCTTGTGGGTTCGGGAAAATGAGCCAGAACAGTGGAATCGCGTCCGCGCGGTCATGCTTCCAAAAGATTATGTGCGCTTTCGCCTCACGGGAGAACGGGCGATCGATGTCGCAGATGCATCGGGCACACTCCTGCTGGACGTGGCACATCGTCGATGGTCTCGGGAGATGCTCGACATTGCGGAGCTTCCCGAGCGACTTCTGCCGCGTCTTTGTGAATCAACTGAAGTCTGCGGAAGAGTGTCGGCAGAAGGAGCAGCAGCGACCGGACTGAAGGTGGGCACTGCGGCGGTTGCCGGCGCTGGTGATCAGAGCGCAAACGCAGTTGGCATGGGTATTGTCACGCCCGGGGCGGTGAGTGCGACCATTGGTACGTCGGGCGTGGTCTTCGCTGCGACCGATCAACCCGCGATGGATCCTAAAGGACGGCTACACACGTTTTGCCATGCCATTCCGGGGCGCTGGCACGTTATGGGCGTGACCCAGTCTGCGGGGCTTTCGCTGCGTTGGTTCCGCGACAATTTCGGCACGGTTTTCCAGAACGGACGCGATCCGTACGAGCAGCTTACTGCGGAGGCAGCGAAGGTCAGTCCCGGGTGCGATGGACTGCTCTGGACTCCTTACTTGATGGGAGAACGCACGCCCCACCTGGATCCTACTGCCCGCGCCGCACTGGTGGGTTTGACCGCGTCTCACACCCGCGGACACATGATTCGCGCGATTCTTGAGGGAGTCGCGTTCAGCCTCCGCGACACATTCAGCATCTTCGAGGAAATGAAACTACCGGTGCGCAATGTTCGCCTCGGCGGTGGGGGCGCACGGTCGGCACTTTGGCAGCAGATTCAGGCAGATGTTTACGGGCGCGACGTCGAACTTGTGGAGGCGGAGGAAGGCGCGGCGTATGGCGCCGCTATTCTTGCCGGAGTAGGCGCCAGCGTCTGGCCCTCTGTGGACAACGCGGTTAGCTCGTTAGTACGGGTTGCGAAAAAGGTAAGTTCGCGACCGGAAGTAGTCGCGCTTATGGACGAGCAATACTCCTCATATAGGCGCGTGTATTCAGCGACACGAACAATTTTCCAGCACTAGAGTATCTTGAGAATTGGAAGGTGGTTATGGTGAATGACAATTATCAACCCCGGCCGGAACACAAGTTTTCTTTTGGACTCTGGACGGTGGGTAACAGAGGACGCGATCCGTTCGGCGACGCGGTGCGCTCAGCGATTCCGCCAGTGGACATCGTGAGCATGTTGGCAGAGGTTGGGGCGTGGGGCGTCAACCTGCACGACAATGATCTGGTGCCGATCGACGCCACTCCGGCGGAACGCGATCGGATCGTGTCGGAGTTCAAGAAGGCATGCGAACGAAATGGGATCGTGGTTCCCATGGCGACTGTGAATTTGTTCTACCACCCGGTATTCCGGGACGGCGCATTCACCGCGAACGATCCGCAGGTGCGTGCTTATGCTCTGCAGAAAACGATGGGGGCCATGGACCTCGGAGCGGAACTGGGAGCAAAGATCTTCGTGCTCTGGGGGGGGCGCGAGGGGACAGAGACCGATGCGTGCCGTCGGGCGGACGTGGCTGTGCAGCGCTTACGCCAAGCGGTGAATTATCTCTGCGAGTACTCGATGGACAGGGGCTACGCCTTCAAGTTCGCCCTCGAAGCCAAGCCGAACGAACCTCGCGGCGATATCTACATGCCCACAACGGGGCACTACCTCGCACTTATAGCGACCCTTGATCATCCAGAAATGGTTGGAGTCAATCCCGAGGTTGCGCACGAGCAAATGGCTGGCCTCAATTTCATGCACGGTGTGGCGCAAGCGTGGGAGGCAGGCAAACTGTTTCACATTGATCTCAACGATCAGGTGCCAGGGCGCTACGATCAGGATTTTCGCTTCGGCTCCGCCAATCCGAAGTCGGCTTTTTGGTTGGTGAAGTTCCTTGAGGACGTCGGTTATAACGGCCCGCGTCACTTCGATGCGCATGCGTATCGTACCGAGGACTGCGAGGGAGTGAAGGATTTTGCACGCGGATGCATGCGTACGTATCTGATTCTCAAATCCAAAGCAGAACGATGGAAGGCCGATCCCGAGATTACGGCGATGGTGAAAGAACTCTCGGCCGGGGACCAGGGGCCATCCAAGCTGAATGGCTTTTCCAAAGAGAACGCAGGCGCATTGCTGAAGCGAGTTTTCGATAAGGACGCAATGACGAGCAAGCGCCTGCAGTATGAGAGGTTGGACCAGCTGACTATCGACTTACTGCTTGGGGTGAGATAACGCCAGTGGCTGACTTTTGCGGGACCTCCATAAAAGGTAAGCGGCCGTGAGCTGATGGCACGGCTGGAAATTCTCGCGCGAACCTTGGTGCCACCTCTTGTGCTTGCAATGATCGGCCAGCAACGGCAACGGATGAGACCCCAATGCCAGATTGCAATTAGCGACGGGACAAACTGCCTGCCTTCTCTTCCAGTTCCGCCCAGCGCGCGTAGAGGGCATCCAAATCTCTTTGTGCCTCTTCCATTGCGGCCTGGGCAGCAACGAGCTTGGTTCCATCACTGGCGATGGCCGGATTGTCGAGTTCAGCCCGTTTCCGTTGCAGCACCTGCTCAGCATCGCTAATGCGTTCCTCAATGGTGGCATATTCCCGTGCTTCCACATAAGAAAGCTTCTTTGGGCTCTGCGTAGAGCGTTCCGACGCTTGCGGACTGCGTCGCGGCGCCTCAGTCTCATTCGGCGCACGCTTGCGTTCCGCTTGCCAAGGCTCCCACTGCGCGTAGTCGGCAAAGCTCTCCGCACCCCGTTCGCCATCGAGGCCCAATACAAGGGTCGACACACGATCGAGCAGGTAACGGTCATGGGTAACAAGCACAATTGATCCACGGAATTCGAGCAGGGCCTGTTCCAGTATCTCCAACGTTGGAATGTCGAGATCGTTGGTGGGCTCATCCAGCAGAAGAATGTCCGCGGGTTGCAGCATGAGCTGAGCGATGAGAACGCGGGCGCGTTCGCCTCCGGAGAGCCGCTCGACTGGCTGGTTGAGCTGTTCGCCGTTGAAGAGGAATCGCGCGGCCCAGGAGGCGACGTGAACAACCCGATCCTGATAAACGACCGAGTCTCCTTCCGGGGCCAAGGCGCGGCGCAGAGTCATGTTCAAATCCAGTTGGCGGCTCTGGTCGAAATACACGATCCGCAACCAATCGGCTCGACGAATCTCGCCACGCATGGGAGCCACTTCACCACGGAGCATGCGCAGCAGGGTAGTCTTGCCGCTGCCATTCGGCCCCACCAACCCAACTCGCATTCCCGCCGACACAATGAAGTTCAGGCCCTCGAAGAGCGTACGGCCGCCAATTTCACAAGTGACGTCTTGCAATTCGATCAGGCGCTTGGTCTTTCTATCGCTGGCGGAGAAATTGATTTGCGCGGTGGCACTCCGCGTTCGCGTATTCAAGTCGGCAAGTTCGCCTATTAACTCGCCGGCCTTATCAATGCGTGCCTTGGATTTTCGAGTACGTGCTTTGGCTCCTCGCCGAAGCCACTCGATTTCCGAGTGGACCAGATTCTCGAGAGCTTCCTGACGCTTGGATTGTGCATGGAGGAATTCTTCTTTCTTCTCGAGGAAGGTGCTGTAATTGCCGCGCACTCGCAGCAGCCCATCGGGATAGACCCGGTTCAGTTCCGCCATTTCGGTGGCCACGTTTTCGAGAAAGTAGCGGTCGTGGCTTACTACCACGCAGGCGAATGCCGCTTCCTCCAGCAGACCTTCAAGCCACTCGATTCCGGCAAGGTCCAGATGGTTGGTAGGCTCGTCGAGCAGCAGGACGTCGGGCGCCTGAACCAGCGCCTCCACAATGGCGAGGCGCTTCTGCCACCCCCCCGACAGATCGGCGGCTTGCACCTCGAGATCCTCGAAGCCAGCCCGACCCAGTGTCTCGCCAAAGTGGGTGCCAGGATGCGCGTCTTCGGTTGCTGAACGTTTAAGCGCCTTCTCGACGATAGACCGCACCCTCGCTCCCGCGAGGAACCTCGACTCCTGTTCCACGTAAGTAAGCCGCAGCCGCTTGCGTAGAGCCAAGTTGCCGGTGTCTGGATGTTCGCTCCCGGCGAGAATGCGGAGCAATGTGGATTTTCCCGAGCCGTTCGGGCCAATCAGGCCAATGCGGTCTGCCTCTGAAACGGTAAAAGAAATGTCCTCGAAGAGCGGCTTCGGTCCGAAGGCTTTCGAGATCTTTTGGGCATTGATGATCGGCGTCAAACGGCGGCAGTCTCCCTAATACGTTGAGGTTATCAAGAATGCAGGTTGTATGCCTGGGCTGGCCTTCTCTGGCGCAACTGGCTGGTAAAGTGTATTGCGTCAACCCTTGACGGCAGCACAGGCTGGAGCCCCTCTTCGCGTGAGTCGATGCGGAGGCGCGTTCGGTGCCGCACTGTCACAGCGCGAGACCGTAAACTCTGGTGCGGGCTCATTCGAAGTCTCGACGGTGTGCCATTCCGCCGAGTAGCTCACTGTAAAAGATCTCTCAACTGTTTCTCTGGAAGTGCCTGACGAGACATTCGCATCGGGGATCATGTACAGACAAAATCGCTTGGGGAACAATCCCGGACGAGGGGACGGCATCGAAGTGGGCAAGATTCATGACCGCGAAACGCATACTCGTCGCCAAGACCGATAAGCAGGTCTTCAGCTCTCCCCAAACACCTGATGAGCATAGCCGCTGGCTCGAGTTGGCAGATACCGCCCTGCACAACCCAAAACCGCAGAGACCTACACTAGCTCCGGGGAGCAGCGCGCGGGAACGTTATCGACAACTCAAGTACAAAGTTCGAGACCTGCTGAAGCAAGCAGCATAGCGAATAACAGTTCCGCCACTCAGGTGATAAAGGCCTGCGGCTTCTTCGATCGCATAACTAACGATGTAGTCGCCGACCTCCTTCTCACCCGAGTCGCTCGCCTCCATCGAAGTCAAATCGTTGATCCTGGCGCGACCACGTGTAGGTCGCGACCGCTGAATCTCGGCTGTTGAATCAAGAGTTTGTCTTGAAAGCTCGCGCGCCCGAAGAGATGCGGAGTAACCCAACCAGGAACTTCTGGCCGTCCTTACTTGCCTGTGGCCTACGGTCAGTTGTGAGTAGCAACGCCTTCAGATTATAAGGGGTTTTGAAAGTTCCAGGACTCGGAGAAAGCGAATAGCCAGTAGTTAATTGCTAGCGATTACTGTCTCCCTTGAAATGCGTCGGCCGGATCGAGCCAGCACTGTTTCCAGAATGCGTTGTCTGAAAGATGTCCAGCGTTCCACTGCTGTAGTGACGCCGCGGTAGCTGCAGCCATTCCACCATCTTCCGAGTCGAAGACAACTACGACTCCGGCGAGGTTCGACTTGGACTGGGACAATTGAGGATAGCTCTTGCGGAAGACTGACTTCGCGAACTCGATTTTGCTCGATTGTGACGGGGTGTTGCTCGGCGCGGGCTGCACCCAAATAACCTTCACAGTTTTTCCACGGAGTGCGCTCCAGTTTCCAGGAAAGATGGAAGTCTCTTCGCGTATGGGGCCAAAAGAGGCTGGCTGTTCGACAGAATTGTTGGTGGTCAAGGCCGTATCTGACACACCGGGAGAACCTGGCAGTTCGATTTGCGTGCGCTTAATCCAGCCACGGGAAATGCCAGAAATTTGAACATGGACCCAAGACCCGGCAGTATCGACGATCTGGAACTCGTCATTAGCGTCGGCAAAGAAGAGGACTTTAGCTTCATCAAGAGGACGATCGTACACCGGGGTATGAGACTGCTTGATGCTAACCAGGTTCTGCGGATGGGCCTGGTTGTGCAGAATATCTTCCAGATTCCTGGCTTCTTGTGCGAGCCGCTGCACGCGCTGACCGTCGGCGCTCGGGGACGCTTTGGTGGCCAGCGCCTGTTCGCGGCTCGGGAGCAGGGGAGCGTTCGTGGACGTTGGAGGAAAGGCGATAGTCGAGTTCGAGGCGAGATTGTCGGGAAGAGCCTGCTTGTTAACGGTGGACCGATTTGGTTGGACGACATCAGACTTCGCGATCAGATTGTCGGACTTGTCAGGCGAACCTTTCGCGGAAAGCGCCTCGTTCAGGCGATCAAGGAAGTCTCCTTCCAGACGCCCGTTGGAGGGCAACACGCGGTAACCGGATGCGGCGGGCGTCTCTCCCGCATACCACGCGGTTATCTTGGCGCTGACGCGCACGATGCTCTGGTTGGAGCCATGCGGAATAACTTGAATTGAATACTGGTAGTAGCCGCGTTGATAACGTTCAAGCGGGCCA
>JBLNFC010000222.1:0-8762 GCA_050263355.1 Acidobacteriota bacterium | reverse complement strand
AAATCCTTAATCTCCTTTGGAATTCCCTGAGCCCAAGACGGTTATTCGCCTTGGTTCGGAGTGCCCAGATAGAAGTGAAGGTGTTGAAAAAACTCAGGAGAAATGATGGCCTTCCGGTCGATCATAGTTTTCGGCAGGATTTGGTCTGACCTTGTGGTCTTATTCGATGCTCTACCACCTTGTTTATACTCATCTTTCATCACACGACCTTCGTTTGTAGTATGGGCGGCCGTTGCGCAAAGAATCGCACCAGGCGTTTCAAGTTCTGGGCAGTGGCTGCCAATAAGAACTGCTCGCTCACGTTCCACAGGCGGCGTAGTCTTACACGCCCGAGTCGCATGCGCTGTTTGAGTCGGCAAACAGACCTTCGATCCTGTAACGATCTCTCCGAGAGCGCTCGTATGCTGGCGTTCCGACCAGTGCGCGGACTGCCTGCCGGACGGATTCTTGTTCATGCACAAACAGGCGACGATAGGGTCCAGCAGTGCAGCGCTTCTTCTGCGGGCACCCCCCCGCACTGAGCCTCGGTGGAACGATAGACGTAGCCTTGGCTTTCCCGTCGCCGACCGCGATAAGCCAAGGCTTTTCCCTCTGGACAGTAGTAGACATTTTCCGCGGGTTCATAACGAAACTGCTCTCGCGTGAAGAGCCCACCAGTCTGATCACGACGATCAATGACCGGAATGGGCGAATCCCAAACTTGTGGATTTGATCCACCATCTTTCGAGCGGCCACGGTCTCTCCTGGTGGAAGAGTGCGGGAGTGGCTTCTACTCCGAGGATGACCCGACTCCGGGTATCGATCAAATAGTTGTCGAAGTAGGCCATTTTGGCGGGCCCTACTTTCTTCGCCCAGACTGCATCCGCGTCAGTCGTAGACACCATCTTTGTATCGGCTACTGGATTAATCTCCTCTAATTCCGATAAGTATTCGTGTACGGACTGCGAGATCTGCAGGCTTTCGTGCAGTTTCTCTCGTAGAATCCGGCTGTGTGGGCTTGCATTTGCTTCTACCAACGTTCCATCTACGGCCAGATTCTTTCCTTCCACCAACCCTGCATTCACACACCGGCGCACGATCTCTTCGAACACTTCTCGAAATACACCTGACTGGCGAAAGCGTCCCTGTCGATTCTTAGAAAATGTCGAGTGGTCTGGAATCTCCTGTTCGAAACCAAGTCGTGTGAACCAGCGATAGGCCAGATGCATTCTGACTTCTTCCAGCAAACGACGCTCACTGCTAATGCCGTAGAGATAGCCCAGCAAAAGGAGACGTAGCAGCACCTCGGGATCAATCGAGGGCCGGCCAGTCGCACTGTAGAGGCCGGCATGCGGAATCGGACGGGTCGCACGCTTCGCCCGGCTTCAAACGGGAACGACTTCCTAAAGGACCTCCGCGCTCGGAACAGCCTAGAACGGACAGTGTTCACTGGAACATATCTATACGGTATTGCGCTGAAGTTGCTGGCTGCCGAACGGCGCAAGCACTTATCAGAACGCTGAAGAAGAACGCTTCTGGATTGCCCGTCATCCGGGAGGAAAACCTAGGTGCCCAGCACCGCCATATGAATGAGTCCGTAAACCGATCAGTTGTTCTTCCGTCTGATCTCCCGTTCACGCAGCCAGGTGAAGATCACCGGTGTCACGATTAAGACGTGGAGCAGCGAGCTGACCATGCCGCCCAGCACAGGAGTGGCTAGTGGTTTCATGACCTCAGCCCCTGTTCGGGCAGACCACATGATGGGGAGCAACCCGGCAACAATCGTCGACACCGTCATGACCTTGGGCCTGAGGCGAAGCAGTGCTCCTTGCATGACGGCCTCATGCAAGCCGCTGATTGTCAGCGCGCCATCTACGGCGCCACGGCGAGTCACCGCTTCTTCGAGGTAGATCACCATTACTACGCCGGTTTGCACGGCCGTCCCGAATAAGGCGATGAATCCAACCCATACCGCGACCGAAAAGTTGTAACCCAGCAGCTTCAGCAGAAATACGCCCCCGCTCAGCGCGAACGGCACCGCCAGGATTACGTGCGAAGCTTCACGGAAGGAGTTATACGTCTTATAAAGCAGCAGGAAGATGATCAGGAACACCATGGGAATGACCAGTTGCAGGCGCTTACGGGCACTGATTTCATTCTCGTACTGACCGCTCCACTCGACGTAATACCCCTGCGGCATTTTGACGTGGCGTGCCACCGCACGCTGCGCTTCGGCCACGAAACCGCCCACATCACGTCCGCGGACGTTCATCAGCACTGTTCCGCGCAGCAGGCCGTTCTCGCTGGAGATCATGGTCGGCCCCATTACCAGTTGGATGTCGGCGACCTCGGCTAACGGAATCTGTGCACCGTTGGAGGCGGTCACCAGCACGCGGCCGAGCGCCGCAGGATCTTCACGGTAATCCCGCGCATAGCGAACTCGTACGGGAAGTCTCTGGCGGCCATCGATGACCGTGGTCAGGTTCTTGCCGCCAATAGCAGTCTCGATGACGTCCTGCACCTCGCCAACATTGATGCCGTAGCGAGCTGCAGCTTCGCGATTGGTCTTGATCTCCAGGTAAGGCGCGCCGGTAATTCGCTCGGCATAAAGATCGACGGCGCCCGGAACCTGGCGCAGCACGCGCTGGATCTCGTCCGACTTCTGCTCGATGGTCGCCAGATCACTGCCGAAGACCTTCACGCCAACCTGCGTGCGGATTCCGGTCGAGAGCATGTCGACCCGATTGCGAATGGGCTGCGTCCAGATCTTCGTGACGCCGGGCATGCGCAGCTTGTCATCCAGGCGGGCGAGGATCATTTCTTTTGTAGTCCCAGCCGGCCACTGGTTCTTGGGTTTGAACACGATGATGGTCTCGGCCATGTTGATCGGAGCGGGATCGGTAGCGCTCTCGGCTCGGCCAATCTTCCCAACGACGCTCTCAACAAGAGCATCCTGGGCGATGACCTTGTCCTGCCAGCTCAGAATTTCCTGGGCTTTCGTCAGCGAAATGCTGGGATCGGTAATGGGCATGAACAGGGCTGTCTCTTCATTTAGGGGAGGCATGAACTCCGACCCAATGGTGGTCGCGAGGAACATGGCGCTTGCGAAGACAAGTCCGGCTGCAGCCAGCGTCATGACGCGGTGCCGCAGCGCCCAACTCAGCGCCGGCTTGTAGACGCCGCGTAGTCCGCGCATGATCGGGTTGTCTTCTTCGCGGTGAAGCTTGCCGCGGATTAAGAAAGTGCAGAGAACGGGAACCAGCGTGACCGCGATCAACGTCGAGCCGACCATCGCGAAGGTCTTGGTGAAGGCGAGGGGGTGGAACATCTTGCCTTCCATGCCGGTCAACGCGAACACGGGCACAAACGCCAGAATGATAATGGCCATCGCGAAAAAGATCGGCCGGCCGACCAGTTTCGCGGCTTCCAGCGTGATCTGCTCGATGTGGGAGCGATACTCGCCGTGCTCCTCGTAATGCTGCTCGGCCCGACGCAGCACGTTTTCGGTCATGACAATGCCAGCGTCAACCAGCACGCCGATCGCGATCGCAATTCCGCCGAGCGACATGATGTTCGACGAGATCCCGACATAGTGCATGAACAAAAATGAGCAGAGCACAGCGAGTGGCAGGGGCAGCGTGACGATCAGAATGCTGCGGAAATGCCAGAGGAACACCACGTGTGCCAGCGTCACCAGGATGATCTCCTCAATCAGCGCGGTCTTCAGCGTGTCGACCGAGTGCCGAATCAGTTCGCTGCGATCGTAGAACGGAACGATGTGGACACCTTTAGGTAGTCCCGGTTCAAGGGCCTTGATCTTCTCTTTGACGGCCTCGATGACCTGGAGCGCATTGGCCCCATTGCGCGTGACGATCACGCCTCCGACTACTTCCTTTCCGGCCTTGTCGAGCACCCCGCGCCGGAACTCGGGCCCAAGATGCACATAAGCGACGTTGCGCACATACACCGGCGTGCCGCCGGTAGCATTCAGCACGATGTTGTTGATGTCGTCGATCGACTTGATCAGCCCAACTCCGCGGACAGCCTCTTCCGTATCGTTTACTTCGACAACTTTCGCACCGACATTCGTATTGCTACCCTGCACGGCCGACATCACCGTACTCAGCGGAATGTTGTAAGCGCGCAGTTTCATTGGATTGACGTCTACCTGGTATTGGCGAACCCATCCGCCGATGCTGGCCACTTCGGCGACACCTTGCACGGAATTGAGCTGGTACTTGATAAACCAGTCCTGCAGCGAGTGCAGCGTCCCGCCGTCATACGGGCCTTCCACCGTGTACCAGAACACTTGTCCGACACCGGTTGCGTCGGGCCCAAGCACAGGCACAACGCCTTCGGGCAGGAAACTCGATGCTAGGTTCAGCCGTTCCAACACTCGCGTTCGGGCGAAATACAGATCGACGTTGTCCTGGAAAATGATGTTGATCATCGAGAAGCCGAAGGCCGACGAGGAGCGAACATCCTTTACTCCCGCCAAGCCTTGCAGGTTCGTGGTGAGTGGGTACGTGATCTGATCCTCGACCTCCTGCGGACTGCGGCCCGCCCAATCGCTGTAGACGATCACCTGGTTCTCGCTGAGATCGGGAATCGCGTCGATAGGGGTCTTGAGCAGCGCCCGGTACCCCCATGCCGCGATCACCAGGTAGGCAATGAGGATCAGAGGTCGGTTCTTTAACGAAAATTCAATGAGTCGGTTGATCACGGTGTCTCCTCACTGCGCCACCAGGCGCGAGCGGTACGTTCCGAGCAATTGCCCGTTACGCCGCGCTTCGATCTCCACGTTCCACGAGCCTGCCATCGGCACCTTGACTTTGCCGGCGTAATCCGAGCCGGTCCACGTGAGATCGGCCGGGGAGCGCATCTCGGGCATGTTCATGGCCGGCATCGCAGGCATCACCAGCGCGATTCTTACTTGCGCATCAGGAACCGGCTTGCCGGAGGCATTAACCACTTCCACGTGCGCCGTCGTCGAACTCTCCCCTTTGGGCGTGGCAGGATCGGCACGGAAGCGGAACTGGACAGACGCCGTCGGCGTTGCTGCCGCGGGCCCTTGCCCGTTTTCAAATTGTTTGGAGCCGCCGTACAGGCCGGTCATGCCGCCGGTAATACGTGTCTGCGAGTCGATCATGAAGTTCCCTTGGCTCACGACCCGGTCGCCCGCTTTCAAGCCAGCGAGCACGGGATAGTACTGGTCAGCAGGCTCCCCGACCTCGACCTGCTTGCCTTCAAAGTTTCCGTTCCCGGTCGCCACGTAGACAATTTTGCCGGTGCCGGTGTCGACGACAGCCGAGCGCGGAATCGCCAGTACATCGCCGCGCGGCGTCGCAAAGTTCACCTGCACGAACATGCCGGGACGCAGGCGCATATGCGGGTTGGCAACCTGCACGCGCACGGTGGCGGTGCGGGTTTGCGCATTTACGGTTGGGTCGACAAAACCGACACGGCCATGAATACGCTTCTCCGTCGCGTCGGAAGTTACGTCGGCGGACTGGCCGAGGCGAATGGACGTGAGGTCCGGCTGATAGACCTGGGCCTGCACCCATACGGTGCTCAGATCGGACACCGTGTACAGTGGTTCGCCTGCATTGACGTATTGTCCCTGCGTCACCTTACGCTCGGTTACTACGCCGCTCGCCGGCGAATAGATCGTGAGATCAACCTGCGGCTGTGTGGAACCGGCGATGCCCTCAATCTGCTGCGGAGTCAGCCCCCAGAGCTCCAGCCGTCGACGGCTCGCGCTCACAAGCTCGTCCGCACCAGAGACAGCCTGACGCTCGGCGCCAGAGCCCAGGCGCTTCTTGCTGTCGAGAGCAAGGCGATACTCCTCGGCCGAGCTGTAGAGCTCGGGACTGTACAGTTGTGCGATTGCCTGCCCGCGACGGACTGTCTCGCCGGTGAAGTTGACGAACAACTTGTCGATCCGGCCTCCGACGCGCGCGCTGATGGCGGTCAGAGTCGTTTCCGGCTGCTCAACCTGGGCGACAGTGCTCAGACTGCGCTGGAGATTTCGCCGCTCGACCACCGCAGTTTCGAGTCCGATCTGTTGCTGTTCTTCCTGGGTCAACTGCACAGTCGAAAGCGGGCCATCATTCACTTGCGGAGCCGGCGTAGAAGTGGGACCGTCCTCGCGCGCCTGTACCGGCACGATTGCTGTGTTCGCGGCGCTGGCCGATTGCATGTGCCAATAGCGGCTTACTCCGTAGACAATACCGGCCAGGATCAGGCCAAATATGATGCCCAGGGTTACTAGTTGCTTTTCGCGGTTAGTCATTAGCGCACCTCCAGCGATAAATTGTTTGACTGCTGTGCTTGCGGCGCAGGTTTCGACTGGCGTTGCCGGTCCACGGGTGCCCCCGTAGCGAGCTCAAGATCAGCCATCGTCGTTTCCAGGTCGGCGGCGGCGCGGTAGTAATTCAGTTCCACTTCAACGATGATGTTCTGACTCTCGAGCAGGTTGAGAAAGTCGGTGCGGTCGGTCTGGTACGCGCTCACCGCCGACTTCAACGCGGCCTCGGCTTGCGGGCGCAACGTGCTCCGATACAAGTCGACCAGCCGTTTTGCCGATTGCGCCTTGACCAGCGCTTCCTGGATTTGCTGGAAAACGAACGACCGCTGGTACTCGTACTCGGCCTGCTGCGCGCTGATTTCGGCCTGTGCTTCGGAAATTTCAGCTTCGTGCCGCCCCTTGTTCAGCCGGGGCAGCGTGACCGACAACTCGGCCATGTAGGTGTTGCGGTACTGCGAGCCTTGCGGCATCAGCATGTACCCGGCGCTGAGGTTGTAGTCCGGCGAGTAGCCTTTATCGGCCAGTTTCTTGCCCGCCTCGCTCTGTCGGATCGCGGCCGTCGCGGCTGTCAGCTCGGGACGGTTGTCCAATGCAATACGTTCGAGATCGAGCAGTGAAGGAATCGAAGCCGGAGGTGCGTATTTGCCTTCAACTGCGATCGACGTTGCCGGATCACGCCCCAGCAACGTGTTGAGTCGCGCCGCAGTCATTGATGCCTCTTCCTGCAACATGACAAGGTGCTCCACCAGCTTTGTCAGCGCCACCTGCGCCTTGAGCACGTCCTGCTGGGGGACCTTGCCGACCACGTATTTGATCCGCGCCTGCTCCAACCCCTGCTTCGCGAGCGTCGCTTGTTGATCGTGAAGCATGAGTTCGTCCTGGTTGCGCAACAGGTCGTAATAGGCCTTGCGCACCTGGGCCGTGATCTCGCGCTTCTTGGCCTCGAGTTGTGCCTTGGCGATGTCGCCGTGCCCATTGGCCACTTCGGCGCGCAACGCACGTTTCCCCGGCCCCGGCAGAGACTGGCTGTACATAAACATGTGCTGCGTCTGGTTCAAGTCCCACGGACGCTGCAACGGCGTGCCCCAGCCCCGATACATGAACTCAGGGTCTTCACGCGACCCGGCCGTCTTCGTCTTGGCCTCGGCTACGGCGATCCGGCGTGTCAGCAGGCGAATCTCGGGATTGGCCGTCAGCGCGGTACTTTCCAGCTCGGCAAGCGAGGTCGGCGGTACCGAACTACGCGGATGCTGGTGCTGCTCAACCAGCAGATCTCCCATTCCTGCCAGTGCATCGAACGAATCCTCCGCTTTCCCTGAACGGGCAGCCAACAGGCTCAGACAAATCACAGTAATCTTGATAATGTTCACAATTCCTCCGAAATAATTACGGACGTGTCCCGCGGCGCGCGGGCACGCGTGCCTTCGCGGACATAACGGGTCAAAGACGAGGCAGGGATCTAGATTCGGAGGATAGAAATAGACGAGCAGCCTGGATCAAGTGGCGGAGAGTACCAGTGTTCGGCAGAGACTTCCGAGTTCCGGGTCGGCAGCGCCGTGATGGCGTGAGTCACTAAAGCCACCACCACCGCATTGCGGATTGGCAATGAGGCGCTGGCCTGGACCACAGCATCCGGGGGGCCCGAGGGTATCTGGCAACAAGAATGGCTGGTGGGCATTGCCGTCTGGCTGCACTGCTCGGCCATGTGGTGGCAGCACTCCTGTTCAGGCGCCGTAAGTCCGTGCCCAGGCATTAAGCAGGCGATCGCCGGGCTAACCGCCCAAAGCAGTACGGTGATAGCCAGCATTGAAGCCCGAACTGGGTTCACGCAAGTCATTATAACTGCTCCATCATTCCATTGTTTCGTCTGGGAGTATGTGATCGGCATCACCGCTGCGGAACAGCGCGGCGGGTCCGCGTACATTTTATTAACGAGTGTCAGGCATACATTTGGTCTAAAGTTCTGCCCAGAAACACTTCTATCTGGGCACTCCGAACCAAGGCGAATAACCGTCTTGGGCTCAGGGAATTCCAAAGGAGATTAAGGATTTTGGGCAACAAGCCATAGGATGGCTCGTGCCGAGCGCAATGCAAGTTGCCGAGTTATCAGGTACTCCCCGGTACAATTGAAGGTTGCGTGTACCGGAATGCATTCAGCTCGCCTTCGTTTGCCTTCTTGCATTAGCGGGTATGCTGCGCCCTCTTGGGCGGGATCGAAAGCTTCGCATAACGCTGCTCGCCTTGGTCGCAATTGCGGCAATTACTGCTGCGCGGTTCAGCACCCAGTGGATGTCACCGTTGCCTTCATCCATCTTTCGAGATTGGCTCCCTGCTTCCCTCATGCTTGTACCGTATTGGCAAGTCGGTCAATTTTTTAGTCCGCCCGATCCCCAGATGCAAACGCGCCTTGCCAAATTCGATCGTACCTTCTATCGCCGGCTCGGTATCGAGCCCGCACAAACCCGAATCAGCGTCA
>JBLNFC010000221.1:0-3694 GCA_050263355.1 Acidobacteriota bacterium | reverse complement strand
GACGGCAACTTCGCCGGTCCCTCCAGCACGTCGATACCTTGTGTACCGATCGTGGTCAGCAGATCGTCCAGGTCTTCGGGACTGTGCACATCGTGCGGAATCAGGTCATTGACCTGATCGTATGTCAGATATCCCTTTTCTTTCCCGGCGTCGATCAGCTTTTTTATATCGTCGTACTTGTCATCAAGAGCCAAGACGGATTACCCTCTAGCTTCGTCCTCGGAAGGACGGATAAGCTGTTGATTCAGTGGTGGGAACGTGGAGTTGCAGGATTGTGCGATAGCACAAACTTTCAGAGTATAGCACGAACGTGCTTCTCTGCCCATCGGCAAACCAGTTTACCCGCCGCGGATCGGCTGGATGTGAGTTCCCTACAACGATTTAGATGGCATTGAGCTCACTTAAGTTTCAGCCAGTCACCACCTTCCGCGAGAAAATCTGAACGCCTTTCGCTGACTTTGTACCCGTACGTGGGTGGAAGAGCGGCCCTTTAGGGCGGCGTCTCTCGAACCAAAAGACCCTCGGCTTTAGCCCGGGGACCGTCGCGGCCCTTTACCTCGCCATCGCTCCCGATCCGCTTTCCGCCAAGCTAGGGTCCATCAAAGCCCGTTTCAATCGCTCCTTCTCCCGGAGTAGCTCAACCAGTCTGTGCGCATCCTTGTTGCCCAACCCCTGTATCTCTCTCTGCACAGTCTCTTGCCTCCTCCGTATCGCTTTGCGCCGCAAGGCTCGCACTGCCCCTTCCAGTCGCTCGGCGGAGAGTTCCTCATCCTCTTTCATCAAAATAGACGCGAGCAACCGCTTTTCGCCATCCGGGACCGCCAGTGACATCACGTCTATTCCACTCTCCTCGGCCGCAAGAAGAGACAAAATCAGCGACTCCGTTGGTAATCCTTCGTGCAGTCGCTCACTCTCAAGAGCAAAGCGCGCCTGCCGGGCAGGATCAAACTCCTCATCCGTGCCCTCCCGCGCTGACCAGCGTTCTTCTGCGTTTTGTATCTCTGAACCAGATGCAAGGGCTCGAATCAGGATCCGTTCTGCATCGGTCACCTGCAACTCTGCCGGGGCTTTTAATGTGGCTGCAGACCGCGCAGTAGCAACATGTTTTAGCTCCTGCCGTAACACGGACGAGTCGATGTCTAATTTTTGAGCGATCTCATGAGCGAGTTCATCGCGAACAATCCTGCTTGGCACCCGCTGAATGTGGGGAAGCAGGTAGTTGACCGCCTTTACCTTGCCTTCCGCACTCCGCGCCGGGAACTGTGCCCGGGCCCGCTCGATCAGGTAGTCGAAGTATCGTTGTGATTGCCCGAGAGCACGAGCATAAGCATCTTTGCCTTTGCGCCGAATGTATAAATCGGGATCGAATCCCGCCTCAAGCCGCAGGACCTTGATTTGAAAATCCTCTTCGACCAGCAGACTGAGTGTTCGTTCCGTTGCCTTCGCGCCCGCCGTGTCCGGATCAAAATTCACGACCGCGTTCTTACTGAATCGGCCCAACAGCTTGGCTTGCGCATCCGTGAAGGCGGTGCCCGAACTGGCAATCACGTTGTGGAACCCGGCGGCGAACACGGAAATACAGTCCATCTGTCCTTCCACTAGGATGGCGTAGTTCAGCTGTCGAATGGCTTCCTTCGCCTGATCCAAATTGAAAAGAACCCGCGACTTGGAGTAGATCGGAGTTTCAGGCGAGTTTAAGTACTTCGGGCCAGCCTTCTCGTCTGTGCTCAGAGTCCGTCCGGTGAAGGCAATCACCTTCCCTGAATCGTTGGTGATGGGAAACATTACCCGGTTGCGGAACTTCGAGTACATCGCAAGGGGCGAACTAGCTGTCTTGTTCTTGCTATCGCCTCTTCCGAGATTGTCATAGCGGCGCGGCTTCAGCCCGGGAGGAATCTGCTCTTCCTGCCTGTGCCCCGTTTTCTCCACCCCCGGTTTGTCATCCGCAGCGGAGCCCCCGATTCCGCTTCCGGATTGTCCGGCGAAGTCGAGGGACCTGCTTTTCTCTTCCGTCTTCCACGAGAACAATCCGCTTTCGCGCAGCAGTTGCTCATCGAATTTGTTGCTGAGGAAATCCCGCAGAACAAATCCTGAATCCGGCGCGTACCCAATCCGAAATCTCTTGATCGTTTCCTCGCTTAAGGCTCGCCCGGCAAGGTACTCCCGCGCACGGGCCCCCTCGGGCCCGGAGAGATATTGCTGGAAGAACTCGCTAGCGCGCTCGTGAATTTCAAGCAGAGCCGTTCGGTGTTGTGCTTCGCGAGCTTCTTCCGGACTGCTGAAACTGATGCGCGGCATGGCGACGCCCATCTTTTGCGCTACCACGCGCACCGCCTCCGGGAAGCTGACGTTTTCTAGCTTCTGAACAAAACTGAAAACGTCTCCCGAAGCCCCGCAGCCAAAGCAGTGATAGAACTGCCGCGTCGCGTGTACCGAAAAGGACGGTGTTTTCTCGCCGTGAAACGGACACAAGCCGGAGTAATTTTGCGCGCCAGACTTCTTCAGCCTGACGTAATCTCCCACCACCCGTACGATATCCGCCTGTTGCTTTAGCGTGTCTTTGAAGTCGCTGGAGGTGGTCATTGAAAGGTCCACCAGTGTGATATAGAGTCTAGCGAATAAAAGGCGAATAAGACAAACAGTTCTGTGCGGAAGCTGTGGATTTCTGCTACGAACAGTTGAGAGCGTAGGAAAACCTGTCTTCTCGCTGCTGCAGCAAGCGTCTTAAGGAGCGGCTTGTGCTAAGCGCATTTTGCACGTAAGATGGTGCAGCACGTATGCGCGTGCTCCGATGAAGAACAACATTACACTCAAGCTTGATGCCGAACTGCTGCGCGAAGTGCGCATTCTGGCAGCTGAGGAAGGTACTTCGGTCAGCGCACTGCTCGCGACGCGACTGGAACAGATGGTACGAGAGCGGAAAGCGTACGAGCGATCCAAGCGACGTGCGCTGACTCGGCTGCGTGCAGGCTTCGATCTGAACTGGACCGCCCCACGCTCGCGCAACGAACTACATGAGAGATAAGGTCTTCGTCGACACCAACATTCTCGTCTACGCACACGACCGATCTACCGGACGTAAGCACGATCGAGCCAATGAGTTGCTGCAAAAAATCTGGGAAGCCGGGAACGGAGTAATCAGCACCCAAGTCTTACAGGAACTATGCGTGAGCTTGAGGAAAAAAGCCGCACAACCCTTGTCGATTATCGAATTGCGCCGTCTGATTCAAGATTATCTCTGTTGGGAAGTGATCGTAAATACCGCGGATGCAACGATACAGGCGCTCGATCTTGAGTCGCGCTTCCGTATCTCATTTTGGGATGCGCTAATTCTGCAAGCTGCTGAGACCGCCGGAGCAGCAGTGGTCTACTCTGAGGATTTGTCCAACGGACAGAAGTTCGGTTCCGTCCGGGTTGAGAATCCCTTGGCGGAGTAGACGAACTTATACCCTTAACTCCACTACCGTGGCGCCTCCTCCTCCCTCATTCTGAGGAGGCTCGGCTACCGACGCCACGTGTGGGTGCTTCTGCAAGTATTGGCGCAGAGCCTTCCTCAAAATGCCCATGCCGCTGCCGTGGACCACGCGCACCCGCGGCAGTCCTGCCAGAAACGCGCGATCGACGAATCTCTCGACTTCTCGAGTGGCATCGTCCACAGTCCGTCCAATCACGTTGATTTCCGTTGGCGTGTTCA
>JBLNFC010000220.1:0-5923 GCA_050263355.1 Acidobacteriota bacterium | reverse complement strand
CAAGGTCCTGAATGGATCGAGCCAAAAAACTCGCGCCCACTGTCACTACTCAACTGCGCCGCTTAGCGCACGATCTCAGCAATTCCATCGAGACCGTAATGCAAGCGTCTTATCTCCTTGCCCAGACGCGTCTGGACGCGAATGGCAAAAAGTGGAATCACATGATCGAGACCGCAGCCGCTGACGCTGCT
The DNA here is from genome assembly GCA_050263355.1 of Acidobacteriota bacterium. GTDB lineage: Bacteria > Acidobacteriota > Terriglobia > Terriglobales > Acidobacteriaceae > Gp1-AA122. The sequence continues at coordinate 5,732 of JBLNFC010000220.1, read as the reverse complement.
CGCATTAATCGGGGCATCCGGGAAATTTTGCGGGGCCAGAATGACAGGCCTGCCCCCCGCCGCCGGGCCTCTTGATCCGGTTAGCCGTGCCGAATACTAGCTTTCCAGCCTGGCATTCATCGTGATCTTCGCATTCAGCACTTTGGAAACCGGGCAACCCTTCTCCGCAGCTTCGGCATACTTCTGAAAGGTCGCCGCATCCGCGCCCGGGACACGACCTACTACGTCGATGTGGCTGGCGGTGATCGTCCAGCCCGAGTCGAGTTTGTCCATTGTGAGGGTGATATTCGTATTGATGCTCTCGGGCGTGAGATTTGCCCCGCCCAGTTGCGCGGAAAGGGCCATGGAGAAGCAGGCCGCGTGGGCTGCTGCAATCAACTCCTCGGGATTGGTGCCGGGAGCATTTTCGAACCTTGTGGTGAACGAATAAGGTGTGTTGGAGAGGACACCACCGGGGGCGGAGATCGATCCTTTTCCGTCCTTCAATCCACCTTTCCAGACTGCGCTTGCTTTTCTTTGCATGCCGTACTTTCCTTAAATTAGGTTTGTTTAAAGGCCGCTCCACCTTAAATCAGGATGCAGATTGGTGTCCACCGCGCCTCCGCTCGTTTGGTTAGCGCTATCGACAGCTCGCAATCGGCCGAAATGAATTGGTGAGAATGCAATAAAAACGGGCCCAAGTCTTTTGTCCCGGAGGCTTGGGCCCATCCACACTGTGTCGAGATGCAGTATGTAGTTTCGGAGTGACTGAATTCTACCGATGCCTGTATTTCGTGCAATGGCCCAATGGTGCCGTTCTGTTCCCACAATGCTGATTGGCATTTTCCTGGTAACCGAGCATTTCAAGAATTCTTGTCACAAATTGCTCTCGGCAGACGTTTATATGGAGAGACGGAGGTTGCTTGCACGTGGACATTGTGCATAGTCTGAATTCATCCATGACCCGGGTACAGGAGAGTTCTGCCCAGAGGTGGCTCGATGCCGAATTCAAGCAAGTGTTCCTCGACAACTACTCTCGAATAGTGGCTGTGCTCATGCGGCTATTGGGCGATCGTATGCGGGCTGAGGAAGTGGCGAACGATGCATTCTTAAAGCTCTACCAGCAACCTGGGTTGCGAGAGGGCAAGGCAAATATCTCCGGCTGGCTGTATCGCACAGCAACCAACCTGGGCATCGATGGGCTGCGTTCTTCCGCGCGCCGGGGGCGATACGAAGAAGCGGCCGCCAGCGATCGCCAGCGGAATAGTTCGCCTGAAGGTCCGCTGGACGACTTGATCGTAGAGGAGAGACGCTCTCGCGTTCGGGCCGTTCTCGCGGCCATCAAGCCGACGCAGGCACAGTTGTTGATTCTGCGTGCCAGCGGGCTTTCCTATAAAGAATTAGCTGAAATACTCGACGTCAAGCAGAGCGGGATCGGAACCATGCTGAATCGCGCGGAAGCGGAATTCCGGCAATGCTACCTCCAGCTCCACGGCAATGAGGAGGGATTATGAATTGTTTGAATGAGGGAACCATCCAGACCTACATCGATCAGGAACTCGCTGCGCTTGAACGAGAACACATTGAACGCCATCTCGCGGAATGCGCAGATTGCCGGACTCGAGTCGACGCAGCCGCTCGCGACTCCGCCTTCGTACAGGGGGCACTCTCCGCATTAAAGCCGAACGCGACGGCGATCGTGGAGCCGGGCATCGCCTACGCGAGTTTCCGCGCCGCGCACGTTGAGGAGCAAAGGGAGGCGAGAATGCCGTTGTTGAGCCGCTGGTTCGGCCGATCCTGGACTCCCGCATGGGGAGCATTGGCAATAGCTCTGGTCGCGATCCTGGTGGGATTTTCTCCCGCGCGCACCTGGGCTGAAAGACTGCTCGCGACGTTGCGGGTGAAAAGAATTGCCGTAGTGGGCGTGGACTTTCAAAGCTTCAAAGGCATGGAAGAGAGTGATCCACGTTCCTACAAACTGCTGGAGCGAGCCATTTCCGACAGCGTGGTTGTGACCAAGCTCCCCGACACTCCGCAGGTCGTGGCGAATTCTTCGGCCGCTGCCCAACTGGCAGGGTTCCCGGTACGCACACTGAAAGACCTGTCCGGGCCGCAAAGGGTGCAGGTAAATGGCGAGGTTGCTTTCCACATGACCGTCGACCGCGATCGGCTGGTGAGTGTTCTCGATGAGATCGGTCGCCCTGAAATCCAAATTCCTGAAGCAGTGGATGGCGCCACACTATCGGTCCACATTCCTAAAACCGTGTTCTCCATGTACGGCGATTGCAAGAGCCGGTCACGGGGCCGTGCCCGCTCAGGCAAGGACGAAGTTAACGAGGTGCCGTCCGATCCGTCGCGCAGCAACTGCACTCTACTGGTGCAGGCGCCCAGCCCAAGCGTGACCGTTCCCCCAGACCTGAATATGTCCGATGTTGCCGAAGCGGGATTGCAACTGGCAGGCATGGGAGCCGGCGAAGCCCACGCGCTTTGTCAGACCGTAGATTGGACATCGACGTTGGTCATTCCTGTGCCGCGCGACTCTGCTTCATACCAACCGGTATTCGTCGATGGGGTTGAAGGCACACTTATCCAGATGCAGCGGGAGCAGAACCGTTACAGCCTGCTGTGGACGAAAAACGGGATCATCTATTCTCTGAATGGCAACGGGACCGTGAATGATGCGTTGGCGCTGGCGTCGTCGTTGCGCTAGATTGGCAGAATCGCTGAACAATTCCAGTCCGCAATGGCAATCTCCAAGCCCGACCTCGCCATCAGCACGCGCGCGTTGCGCAAGGTATTCGGGGACAAGATTGCCGTTCGGAGCCTAAGCCTCGAAGTTCCACGCGGCGAGGTATTTGGCTTCCTGGGGCCAAACGGCGCGGGCAAGAGCACTTCAGTCAAAATGCTCTTGGGCCTGGTTAGGCCGACAGCTGGGCAAGCCAGCATTCTGGGGCGACCCGCGGGCCACGTTGCCACTCGTCGCAAGGTGGGCTTCCTGCCCGAGCACTTTCGCTTCTACGACTGGCTAACCGCGACCGAACTTCTCCGAGTGCACGGGCGCCTGTATGGCATGACGCGCGATGAGTTACGTAAGCGGGTGCCTGCACTGTTAGACCTGGTTGGACTGACTCCGCATCATGACAAGCGTCTGCGCGATTTCTCCAAAGGTATGCTGCAGCGGATCGGTCTGGCGCAGGCTCTTCTGAACGAACCGGAATTGATCTTCCTGGATGAACCGACGTCCGGTCTGGATCCGGTTGGCCGCCGGTTGGTACGCGACATCATTAAAGCTCAGCGTGAGCGCGGCGCGACTGTGCTGCTAAATTCGCATCTCCTCAGCGAAGTTGAGATCACTTGCGATCGCGTAGCGTTCATCAAGCATGGCGAAGTGCTGGAGACGCGAGGACTGAAGAGCCTGCTCCAGGAGCAGACCTCAGTTTCCGTCAGAGCAAGTAAATTGTCTTCGGAGATCCTCGGCGGACTCGCGCAGTTTGCATCTTCGATCCATGCGACAGGCGAGAATCTGAACTTTTCTGTGACATCCTCCAGGGCATTACCCGAAATCATGCGCTACCTCGTCACCCACGGAGTGGATGTCTACGAATGCACGCCACAACGTCTGTCGCTTGAGGAACGCTTCCTTGAAATCGTCGGCACCGATGGGGGACTCTGATGGGCGCCTGGATCATGGCCGGCGTAACCTTCCGGGAGGCTCTTCGGAAGAAGCTGGTGTGGATTGCGTTGGCGGCCGGCATCGCCTTTCTGGGGTTGTTCGGAACCGGGCTGCACTATCAAGCGAAGGATTTCGCGGAACGCTCTACGAATCCGCTGCTGCGACGCGAGATCCTTCGCACCATGCTTACCCTTGGCCTATATGCAATCGACCTGCTCACGGTGATTTTGGCGGTACTGACCTCGGTCGATACGCTGTCCGGCGAAATCGCGTCGGGAACCATACAGGCAGTTGCGACCAAGCCCGTGCATCGTTGGGAACTTCTGCTGGGAAAGTGGCTGGGCTTTGTCGCCATGTTGAGCGGATATTTATTGTTGATGGTTGGTGGTGTGAACCTACTCACCTATCTCGCGGGAGGCGTAACCGCGCATCACCCGGTCCGCGGCTTCGGGCTTATGTGGATGGAAACAGTTCTGCTCCTGTCCGTCAGTTTTCTTCTGGGGACGGCTTACTCATCGCTGACCACCGGCGTATTTGTCCTGGGTCTGCATGGGCTGGCCTTCATCGGGGGCTGGATTGAGCAGGCTGGTGCGATTGCGGGTTCCCCTCGTGCCGTGAACGTTGGAATTGTAGCCAGCGTGATCATGCCTAGTGAGTCACTGTGGCGCCGCGCAGCTTATGAAATGCAGTCCCAGGTTGCGGGCGCCATGCACATGACACCGTTCGGGAGCGAGTCCGTGCCTAGTCGAACCATGATCATCTACGCGGGGGTTTATCTCGCCGCGGCGCTTGCACTCGCGGTTCTGCGTTTCAGCTCGCGCGATCTGTGATCACGCACTTTCAGGGACTTCCTAAGAGGAGGTCCGAGCAGAAAGAGAGCGTGAACGGCCTGACACCGTTCTCCTTCGGCCGTTCTTAACAGAGGAAACGGTGAAAAATCTGTGCCGCCCTCTTCCGCAGGGAACACGGCGAATCATAGCTTCGGGAACGGAGAAGGAAAATACAGTATTGTCAGTAGAAGTCAGAACAACTGAGGTAGAAACCGCAACGCGGGCAAGTGAGTTTGCAGCGGTACTCGTTCAGTTGCGAGGAGCAGTTCGGACAGAAATTCGCGGCCTCAGACTCTCGAGGCTTACTCGCCGAATGACTCTGCGGTGACGAATGATCCATGCCAGAGGGATTAGCGTCGGTAGACGCATTACGCTGATCGTGGGACATCGGGCTTGATTATCTGCATTCGTTCATCGTTATCCAATTGCTTTTGCTGACTCTCTTGGGTATGAGGTGGGAGACTGCTGCTCCAACAGTCAGCTACTTTGAGCCAGGCTCCAAACCTGCGCCAGGAATTGAGGTACTTACCCCGATCCATAACCGTCGTTCCGTTGCTCTGGCGAATAGAGACTGTGTAGCGGCCGATTTCCACTGCAAGATCGCCGGAACTTTCGACGCGAATCGTTTCGAGTTTCAGGTTCTCGTAGCCAAGGTCTGCGAACTTCTGCAAAAGTCTTTCAATAGCGGCTTTGCCCTGAACCATGTCGTGGTGGGGTGCCATGAAGCAACCGTCAGGGGCGTACAAGGCGGCGCAGGCGTCATAGTTTCCAGTATTGAAGGCGGTGCAGAAATCCTGGTTGATGTCCCGGATAGTGGATTCCACATCCACAAGCGGTCCTGGTGGCGTAGGACTGCCATAAGAGCGGTACGACATCGTACTTCCTCCTGGGGGAAGGCAACTTACTCGGCGCCTTTTCGCGTATATAGACGCGCTTAGCGCTCTCGTAGGGCTAGCATTCTACCTCAAAACCGTTGGGTGCTTCGGTATTTTTCGCCCTCAAGATGCGTTGTCGACAGAGCGATTGGTGGATGATTCTCGTAAGCTTGTTCTTAAGCCTCGAATGCCGATCGGAAAGTTCCTGGATTCCCGCCCACCCTCTAGCCAACTGAATTGTTCCTGGCTATGAGTCCTTCTGGCCCCAAACCTGCGCTCCTTCTGGCCCCAAACCTGCGCCTTGTGGTGCCCTCTTGAGTAAACAAGAATCTCCAAAGACGATTTTTTTGTTACGGAACTGTTTTTCTGCGCTAT
>JBLNFC010000219.1:0-3793 GCA_050263355.1 Acidobacteriota bacterium | reverse complement strand
TCTCGACCTGGTTCGGCGCGTAAAAGAAATCGCACAGGAGAAGGGATGCACTCCCTCACAGCTGGCATTAGCATGGGTACTAGCCCAAGGCGATGACATAGTTCCAATCCCCGGAACCAAGCACCGCAAGTATCTGGAAGAGAATGTCGGGTCTATGAATGTGAAGCTCACCCGAAGATCTTAAACGGATCGATGAAGTGCTTCCGCACGGGGCGGCTTCCGGAATGCGCTATCCCGAGCAGATGATGGAGAAAGTGAACCAGTGAAAATTTACGATTGACGGGTTACGAGGGGCGAATTCGTAACGCATCATAGCCTCGTACATAAAAGCTAAAGCTGGTGACAACGCGGTAGTAACAGAACTGCGGCCCGGTTTGGCTACCAGCTTTGATCTGATGTAACAAGTTCGTCCCTACGGCATCGCCGCCACCGCTTCGATCTCGATCTGAAATTCCGGGCGTGCCAACCGCACCACCGCGACCAAGGTGCTGGCGGGTGGTTCTTTGGTGTTCACGTACTTATCGCGCACTTCACGAAGGATCTTGAGCTTGTCATCGTCCAGGCCGGCGACGTAATAGTTGAGTCGAACCAGGTGGTCGGGTGTGGTGCCAGCGGCTGCCAATACGGCCTTGATGTTTTCGAACGCCTGCGTCGCCTGCGCGCGAAAATCGTCTTTGCCCACAAGCTCGCCCTTCGAGTTGAGGCCTACCTGCCCAGCGAGAAAGACCAGTTTGCTCGCCGGAACGATGACGGCATGAGTGTACCCGGGCGGATGAGGCACGTTGGGAGGATTGATGTACTGAACATTAGTCGAAGATTGTGCCTGACTACCGAGGGATAGCAGAAGGATAAGGGGGAAGAAGCGGACAGTCTTCATGAGTTGCCTCATTGCGCGAGGGTTTGGGATTATTCAGGATTATCAGCGAAGCCTGAAGGATGCAGGAAAAGTGAGGTTCGGCTTCGCAGAGAAAAGCGGATCCCTCGCCGGGCTCTGCCTTTCTTGAATGATGACGCGAACAGGGTGGAGGAAACCATTACGCGGCAAAAATCTCGCTAATCTCTTTGGGATTTGCTGCTTCTTTCGCAAAGCCAAAGGTTCCGTGCTCGCTCATCTCACGTGCTGCACGCAGGAAAGCGCCCAGAGCGGTGCGGCAGAGCGCGCTGCCCACGCTGATTCGTTTGACTCCGAGAGCAGAGAGCTCGGGCACACTCAATTGCGCTCCGCGCAATCCCATGATCACGTTAACAGGACGATCAACGGAGTTGACGACGCTTGCTATATCTTCCTTGCTCGTGAGTCCGGGTGCGTACAGCACGTCGGCACCCGCTTCCTGATAGGCCTGCAAGCGAAAGATTGTGTCTTTGAGATCCGGTCTGCCGTGCAGGTAATTCTCCGCCCGCGCGGTCAAAGTGAAAGTAAATGGAAGCGCTCGCGCCGCCTCAACTGCGGCTCGAACTCTGTCGGCCGCGAACTGTTTGTCATAGATTGGCTCATCCTCCCGTTCAGTGGCGTCCTCAATGGACCCGCCGACCGCGCTAGCCTCGGCAGCCAAACGAATCGTTTCTGCGGCCTTTTCAGGCGCATCACCGAAGCCATTCTCGAGGTCGGCGCTCACGGGGAGATCTGTGGCTGATGCAATCTCAGCGATGTGGCGGATAATCTGCTGCTGATTGACCGAGTTGTCCCTTTTGCCGACCGAAAAAGCGTAACCCATGCTGGTGGTCGCCAGTGCCTCAAATCCGAAGTGGGCCAGCAGTCGCGCGGTACCGATATCCCAGGGATTCGGGATGATGAAGGCGCGGTCACGCTCGTGCAGCGCACGAAACTTTCTTCCTTGTTCGACCTGGGTCAGCATAGTTCACCCCTGCACGAGAGCTGCGAATCAGTACTGTTTGGATGGATCAATACTGAGAACGGCTGCTGATTAGTTTTTGTTCTTCCCTGCCGGAACAGGGATAGCAAAAGGAAGGGCGGCTGAGTAGCCGCCCCGCTATGCAATTAATGTTGGCTGTCTGATTACGCTGGCGCTGGATGCTCGCCGCCCTTGGCGATTCCCGGGCGTCCCGGCTCCGGCTTCAGCACCTGCTGTACGCCATCGTCGGATTTGCTCGGAATCTTGCTTGGCGGCAGATCCTTGCCCTCCATAAGCAGCTTGATCTCGTTAGCGTCGAGCACTTCGCGATCGAGCAATGCATTGGCAATTCTGGTCAGAACTTCCTTGTTCTCTGCCAGCAAGCCTTTGGCGGTGTTGTAGCCAGAGTCCACCAGGCGTCGAACTTCCTGGTCGATCTTGATGGCTGTGTCTTCGCTATAGTCACGATGCTGTGCGATCTCGCGCCCCAGGAAGATCTGCTCCTCCTTCTTACCGAAGGTGAGAGGACCAAGTGTGCTCATACCCCACTCGCAAACCATCTTGCGAGCGAGTTCGGTCGCGCGCTCGATATCGTTGCCGGCGCCAGTGCTCATCTGGTTCAGGAAAATCTCTTCTGCCAGGCGCCCACCCATCAGGATCGCGATATTTGTTTCAAGGTATTCCTTGGTGTAGTTGTGCTTGTCGTCGATGGGCAGCTGCATGGTCACACCTAACGCCATCCCGCGGGGGATGATGGTCACCTTGTGCACAGGGTCAGAGTGAGGCATCTTCATCGCGATCAGCGCGTGACCCGCTTCGTGGAAGGCCGTGACTTTCTTTTCCTCGTCGGACAGGATCATCGACTTGCGTTCCACGCCCATGAGGACCTTGTCTTTGGCCAGTTCGAAGTCGTAGTGCAGCACAGCCTTGCGGTTCTGGCGGGCTGCGCTCAAGGCCGCTTCATTGACCATGTTGGCCAGATCGGCGCCCGAGAATCCAGGTGTCCCACGAGCCAGGACTGACAAATCGACATCATCAGCAAGAGGAATTTTGCGAGTATGAACCCGGAGAATCTCTTCGCGTCCACGAACATCCGGCCGGCTGACTACAACGCGGCGGTCGAAGCGTCCAGGCCGCAGCAATGCCGGGTCGAGGACGTCGGGCCGGTTCGTGGCCGCCATCAGGATGACGCCTTCGTTAGATTCAAAGCCGTCCATTTCCACCAGCAGTTGATTGAGCGTCTGCTCACGCTCGTCGTGACCGCCACCTAAGCCCGCGCCTCGGTGACGTCCTACGGCGTCAATTTCGTCGATGAAGATGATGCAGGGAGCGTTCTTCTTCCCCTGCTCAAACAAGTCGCGGACGCGGCTAGCGCCGACGCCGACGAACATCTCCACGAAGTCCGACCCAGAGATCGAGAAGAACGGCACATTGGCCTCACCCGCAACAGCTCGGGCCAGCAAGGTCTTGCCCGTTCCCGGAGGTCCGACCAGCAGCACGCCCTTGGGGATGCGTCCACCAAGTTTCTGGAACTTCTGGGCTTCGCGCAGGAATTCGATGATCTCGCGAAGTTCCTCTTTCGCCTCGTCCACGCCGGCCACATCCTTAAATGTGACCTTCTTCTGCTGCATCGAGAGCAGGCGAGCTCGGCTCTTGCCGAACGACAGCGCCTTATTTCCGCCGGTTTGCATCTGGCGGATCATGAAATACCAGAGGGCTGCCAGGAGTCCCAACGGCAGCAACTGAATGATCCAGCCCCAGCTTCCGCTGCCCACGTCCTGAAAGGTTGCCGCGACATGCTTGTCGTTGAGCGTCTTCATCATTTCAGGGTTGAAAAAGGCGGGATTTGGAGCGGTAGCGTGGAAGACTGTGTTGTCCGTCTTCTTGCCTTTGATTTCCACGCCGCTAACGTTGATCTCCTTAACATTTCCCTGATCAAC
>JBLNFC010000218.1:0-4569 GCA_050263355.1 Acidobacteriota bacterium | reverse complement strand
AGAGGAAAAGGAACGATAGGGGCGAGAGTACGCCCGGGGGCATTTATGAAATACCTGAAAAGCAAGTGGACGATCATTGGGGCGATTGTGACAGGAATCGTACTACTGGCGGCCTTCAGCTTCGGGCGGGGTAATACGCCACAATATTTTACCGCCAAAGTGGCTCGCGGGGACATTCGGGACCTGGTGCAGGCAACTGGCACAATCAATGCGGTGACAACCGTTCAAGTCGGCTCACAAGTATCGGGAACGATCTCAAAGCTCTATGTGGATTTCAACTCGCATGTAAAAAAGGGGCAGGTGATCGCGGAGATTGATCCTTCTTTGTTCAAGGGGGCGTTGCTTCAGGCTCAAGCTGATCTGCAAAACGCAAACGCCACCAGCCGAGTAGCCAAGGGTGAACTTCAGAAAGCAGCGGCTACCGCGGAGCAAACCCAGGCGGACTATGCGCGCACGGTAATGCTGGCCAAAGAAGGCGTGATGAGTCAGCAGCAGCTTGAGGTATCTAAGGCGAACAACGACGCCGCCCAGGCGGCGGTCTCATCCGCAAAAGCTGCGGTGGCTCAGGCGAATGCCCAAGTTGCTCAAAAGAGCGCCGCGGTCCAGGTTGCGCAGACGAACGTTAACAACACGATCATCCGATCCCCGATTGACGGCGTGGTGATCAATCGTGCAGTCGACGTGGGCGTCACTGTGGCGGCTTCTTTACAAGCTCCCAACCTGTTCAGTATTGCGCAGGATCTGGGCAAGATGCAGGTTGACGTCAGCACGGATGAGTCTGACGTCGGTCAGATAAAGGTCGGCCAGGACGTCAGCTTCAAGGTGGATGCATTTCCTAAAGACGTGTTCCGCGGACGGGTGGTACAGGTCCGAATGAACCCGACCACCGTACAGAATGTGGTTACCTACGACACGGTAGTTGCTTTCAATAATCCCGACGGGAAGCTGTTTCCGGGAATGACCGCTTACATCAGCATTCCTGTTGCGCAGGCCAGCAACGTGGTCGAGATTCCAAACGCCGCACTCCGTTATCAGCCGAGTCTGGACGGCGATCAGCTGCAAGCACTGGCGAATAAGTACGGAGTTTCGCTGAAAACGCGGAGCAAAGGATCCAGCGATACGGCAGTCATTTGGAAGCTTGTCGCAGACAAGACGCTCGAACCAGTGCAGATTAAAGCTGGGATTACCGACCACACCAACACGGAGGTAGCGCAGGTTCTCAAAGGCACGCTGGATCCAGCTGACCAGGTTGTGATCGGATCCGCGAACGCCGGGTCGAAGCCGCAAGCTGCAACCACAGCTCCCGGCCTCAGTCCTGCTCCAACTCGCATGGGTGGCGGTCGAGGGGGCCGATAAGGAGTGAGTATGCAAACCGCAATTCAGGATGAGAGCACAGTACTTGCGCCGGAGGAAGCAGCGCTGCCAGTCATCCGGATAGAAGCTGTGCACAAGTACTACGAACTGGGTGAGACGAAGGTGCACGCGCTGCGCGGCATTGATCTTGAGATCAAACCGGGGGAGTTTGTAGCGATCATGGGTTCGAGCGGAAACGGCAAGTCGACCCTCATGAACATGCTCGGATGCTTAGATAAGCCAAGCACGGGCCGCTATCTGCTCGACGGGATCGATGTCTCTCAGCTGGACAAGAAGAGCCTGGCAAACATTCGCAACCGGAAGCTCGGGTTCGTGTTTCAGGGTTTCAATCTGCTGGCGCGAACGACTGCTTTGGAAAATGTAGAGCTCCCAACGTTGTATGCGCGACTGCCTAAGGATGAGCGTCTGGAGCGGGCACGCAAGGCGCTGGAGATGGTCGGCCTGGGAGAACGTGTTGAGCATTTCACCTCGCAACTTTCAGGTGGACAACAACAACGGGTGGCTATAGCGCGGGCGCTGGTGAATCGTCCGTCGATACTGCTCGCAGACGAGCCCACGGGCAACCTCGACAGCCGGACCTCTGTGGAGATCATGCAAATCTTTCAAGATCTGAATCAACAGGGGCTAACGATTGTCCTGGTCACACATGAACCCGATATCGCCCACTTCGCAAAACGCATTGTGGTGTTCCGAGACGGAAAGATTCGCAAAGATGAGCGGGTCGAGAGGAGGTCGCAGGCGGCTGAGGTGCTGTTGAATATGCCGGCAACGGACGATTAGTCGGCCTCAGCTTGGCAGCGGTTCGTTTCGGGAGGAATTATGGATTTCCAAGCAACATTAAAAATCGCACTGCGGGCGTTATCTCGTAACAAGATGAGGACGATACTCACGATGCTGGGAATCGTGATTGGTGTCGCCGCGGTAATCGCAATGGTGGGCGTTGGGCAGGGCGCGCAGCAGAAAGTGCAGGACCAGATCGCCTCGATGGGTACGAACCTGATCTACGTCAGCGCGGGCAGCGTGAATCGCGGCGGCACACACCTGGGAGCAGGAGCTACCAAGACTCTGACCGACGATGATATGAAAGCCATCGTTCGGGAAGTGCCTACGATCTCGGCGGCCGCCCCGGGTGGGGGTGCAAGCGCGCAAGTGGTCTACGAAAATCAGAATTAGTCTACGCGAGTGAACGGAACCGAGCCACAGTACTTCACCATCCGCGATTGGCAGATCGCCAGGGGATCGAGTTTTACGGATGACGATGTGAGTCACAGTGCCAATGTCGCGGTACTGGGCGCAACGGTGCAGCAGAATCTGTTTGGAAATAGCGATCCGGTGGGTCAAACGATCAGAATCGGAGCACTTCCTTTCCAGGTGGTCGGTGTGCTCACGGCGAAAGGGCAGTCTGGGATGGGGGCCGACCAGGATGATGGCGTGTATGTTCCGATTACGACGCTGCAAAAGAAAATCACCGGTCAGGATTGGCTGCAGTACATCATGGTGTCGGCAGTGTCGCAGCCGGCCAGCTACGCCGCCCAAAGCCAGATCACATCGTTGCTGCGAGACCGCCACAAGATTCGTCCTGGACAGGACGACGATTTCCAGGTTCGTAACCTGGCCGACGTTGCTGAACTGGCGGATCAACAGTCCCAAGTGATGACATTGCTGCTTGCGTCCATCGCGGGTGTCTCGCTGATCGTGGGTGGAATCGGCATCATGAACATCATGTTGGTATCGGTTACGGAGCGGACGCGGGAGATTGGAATCCGCGTAGCGATCGGGGCCACTGAGCAAGACGTTCAGCGGCAATTCCTGAGCGAATCTGTGGTGTTGAGCTTGCTCGGCGGTGCAACCGGAATCCTGCTGGGCGTAGCCGCGTCATTGATAATCACGAAGCTACTGGGCTGGGCAATTCTGATTTCTCCGATGGCGATTGTCGCTGCCGTTATCTTCTCGATGGCGGTTGGGGTCTTCTTCGGATATTACCCCGCGCGAAAAGCGTCGCGACTGGACCCGATCGAAGCGTTGCGGTTCGAGTAAGTGCTGCAGAGCAGCACCACGCGGAAAACGCAATGCGCTGCTGCTGATGGGGGCTGCTGGCGCATCTTGCGCCATGTACCCGGTTGCATCATTCGGCATCAGAGTTACGACAAATCCAGATACCGAGCAGCCAAATGGCGGAATGCCAGTGCACCAGCAAAAAACACGGACATGGCGATCGTTGTAGTCGGCCGGTTAACGGACCAGCCGATTTTTGCGACGAGTGTCAGCAGCAAATGATTGTGGATCGGCTTACTCAGGATGAGCCTAATCTGACCCCTGCTGAAGGACCGTTGCCGAAAAAGATTTAACGCAGGTTACTTCGAGTGATTCAAACCTGCCTGGGCGTCTGGTCGATCATTGACGACCTTTTCTTGACGCTCGCTTTCTTCTTCCGCCGACCGGGATGTGATTCCCTGTGCCGGACGCTTCGGAGTTCTTGTCGACAACTCGCCCTCATGTGCTACTTGCTCCGGTTCCGTAGTATAGCGTGAGGCGCCAGGCTGAAGCTTTCGCGGACTCCGATCGGCGCCAGTCTCCGCTCCTTCCATTCTGCTGTACATATCTTCAGCATTGCCGGAGCCAGTCTCCTGTTCCTGCTGGTCAGGTTCGAGATCGGTCTGTTCGAATTTTGTATTTTGGGCAGTCTGGGTATGGGGTGTTTTCTGTTTTGTCACTGGAATCCTCCACTGAAAATGGGGCTGCAACGGTCTTGGGACCACTTCGTGTTCACAGCTAAGAAGTCAGGAACTGTGAATGACGTTTACTTTTTAGGGCCACTGGTACTCTTCTTTGCGCCAGCTCCACCCTTCTTGCTGTTCCCGGCGCCGCTCTGGGCGCCTGCGCCTGCATGACCTGCTCCGCCGCGATGTGAGCTGCTACCGCCTGCACCGGATTCCGCCCCCCTACGTTTCGGCATACGCACCTCCCTAAGCCCCGTTAGGTGCGGGCTACGCGCATGCCGTTGCCCTCGCAAAAAACGTCTGGCCCGCAACGGGAGCCCGCATAGGGCATGGTTTTCAGGGGTGTGCGAGCTGATACAACTTAGGTTGCTTGTTGCTGATGATGCCCGAGTAGCAGCGGGCCAAGGATCTTAACTGATCAATCTTCTGAAGACGGCGTGTCGGAGGCGCCCGCTTTGGGTGCGCTCCACAAACT
>JBLNFC010000217.1:0-3812 GCA_050263355.1 Acidobacteriota bacterium | reverse complement strand
CTGCAAGCATCTCGCCCAATCTGCTGGCGAGATTGATTTCGTCCTGGCTGACTACATGGTTGCCGTGCCGGAACGCGTGCATGCCGGCGCGGGGAAGTTCCAGCTTGTTGAGAATCGAATAGAGTTTGCGGCGCACGTTGCCATCGTCCCATGCTGTTCCCGTTTCACTTGCGAACACCAATTCCACTCCTTCGCGGCGAGTGGCATCGATGAACTCTGCCAGTCGCGCTCGTAGCTGGGGTGAAATCACATACGTGCAAACTCCGCGTTTTGTTTTCGTTGTCTGTGCATGTCCGCGCCACACGCTCTGACGAACTTTGACCCGTCCTGCAACAAGATCAACGTCCTCAAGTCGCAGCCCTATCAACTCGCCAGAGCGCATTCCGGTTTCAGATGCTATCCAGAAAAATGTGCAGTACGGCTCATCGGCAGCTTCAATGATGCGTCGCATCTCGTCGATCGTGAAACATCGTTGTTCTTCGGACACCATCTCCGGCAGAACAAGACCGAAGAATGGGTCAGCGTTGGTGGGAAGATAGTTCCACGCCCTCGCTGCCATCCAGGTCATACGAAGAACTGCGATAACGTTTTGCAGAGTCTTCGGTGCCTTCGTCCATTGCGAGATGAAGGTCTGGATCATCTCCGTATTCAGATCCTTCAACTGCAAGTTCCCGAAATACGGAACCAGCCATGAACGGAGTACAGATCGTGCCGCCGCCTGGCTGCTAGGTTTGTGTTGAGGAAGAATCTTCTCTTCCCACTTTCTAGCGAACTCTCTGAAGGTGATGTTGGGCCGTGGACGGTAGTCAGTACTGTTCACGGCAGTGAGTTTGTCTTGTAGGCCTCGGAGTGCCAGCTTCTTCGTAGGATAGTCCTTCAAAGTGCCGAGCACTTCCGCCCGCCTGCGACGATGGTGTGTGCCGTCTGATTTCGTCTTCCCTCCACCGACCCACCCAGACTCTCTCCATCTTGCCGCGCAGCTTTACGCTGCCATTTTGGAAGCGACGTCTTGTCATTGCCAACCCTCCCGGGGATGGCCCGTCGCTCTGTTGGCCAGGCGGAACTGTAGCACACGATCCCCCAGGGGGACTGTCCCACTGATGTGCTATGTGTTCTGCCGGGCAGTTCACTTTACCGAAACCTCCCGCACAGTTCTTCCTCGTGCCGAGGAGTATGCTTCAGTGTCGCCGTACCTAATCCATTGGTGACGACCTCATTTGTGAGACGGCCATCTCGGTCACCTGTTTTTTCGGCGATCTCCGCGAGAGTCACTGAATCGCCTCCACGCTCCCGCAGGACATGCAAGCTATCTTCCCGGACGCCTCGCGATAGATGGCGAAGCCGCCACAGGTCGAACAATTGGACATTGCCTTGTTGTCGGAATTTTCGGAAACTCGCGCCGGATCGCGGGAACCAGTGTCTGAGGTGCTCGATGAAAGGTTCCGGTGGTTCCCCCCTTTAGGGGTGGGAACCACGGAACCACTCACTTCCTGCGCACCGGTTCCGTGGTTCCCACCGGTTCCCACAACCGGGAAGCAGTCGCGCGCGTAATACATCGTGGAGCGCTTAGCTCCTGGTTGCGTCACCCATTTACTGCCAGTTCCTTCCTTGAGAAGGCGGCCTATGCGACACTTTCTCCCACCACACTTCTCCAAAATGCCGTTTTGCGTAATTCCGGGATGGTCCCGAATGATCTGCTCTAGTTGCGCGAGTTCTTCGTTGCGCCGAGTGACCAAAGGTGAGTCGGCGAGTTCGAATCCCCCCTGCTCAAAATCAGCCCGTATCGTAATCGTGCGACTCTCGCCGTTCCTGTTCTTGTCCACCTTCAATGTGATCAATCCGCCTTCTTTGTCGAGCGAGTGCAGGAAGGCTAAATCGCAAGCACCACGAATTGCCGATGAACCGCGGCCCGTCGAGCCCTCGGCTTTGGCTGGGTGATGGAGGAGCACAACGGCGGACCCGTATGCTGCACATGCGCGCAGATATTGCATGATGCCGCTCATCTCGGTCGAATCGTTCTCCTCGGCCTTATGGAAGTAGCGAAATGGATCGATGACAATCAACGGCTTGGTTTCTTTTGCAATGGTCAGTAGGAGATCGCTTCCTGCCTGAGGTGGTTGCTGCTCGTTCCAGATTCCCCATACCCTAAGGGTGGTGACCGGTTCATCGGCTACTAATGACGTAAGCCGGTCCTGCACCATGTACGCCGCGTTCTCAAGGTCCAGGTACAATGCAGGACACCGCTGGCAATTCATCCCGAGAAAAACAGCGCCGCGGGCGACGGCGACTGCCATGGCTTGGGCGAGAAATGTCTTACCGTCACCGTCGGAGCCGGTCCACAGCGTGATGGTGTTGCGAGCGATCCCGAGCGCCGGCACGATGTACTCAATCGGCGGGATCTCGAGGCTAAAGATGTCCGGTATATCTTCAAAACGCTGAATCCGACCCTTGCCCGGCGTAATGATAGGGCGATCGAACTCTAAAGGAATCCCGGATTCGGATGATGCGCTTCCGTTGGGTTTCACGCCTCCAACTCCAATTCGGCGACGTGGCTCGCGTCGTCACAAACAAAACCCCGCTGTAGCGTCCCCCCTATTGCGTGTGGACGCCACGAGGAATCGCGGACGAACTGTTCCTGCTCCGCCCTCAGGGCGAAACTTAAAATGTAGTAGGCGCTGACCACCTCGCGAAGCTCATCGAGACCGAGCGATATGATGCAGCCGCAAGCAATGCGATCTTCAGCAGAGATGTAACGAAGGTTGATGCGCTCGCGGGCTTCGCGAACGAGGCCCTCGTAAAAGTGTACTTTGGATCGGTACTCGAATCGTAGCTCACGGAGTCGGCGCTGAAGTTCGAGTTCCTGTCGTGCATCCTCTTGCCGGCGCCAGCGTTCCGCGGATATTTCCGTGCGCTCTTGTTTTGTCAGGCTTTTCTGGCGCCAGGCACCTAGTCGTCGTGCAGCAGACTTGAAATCGATGTTGTCGCGCAGCATAAGAAAGGCCAACACATCGGCGCCTTTCATGCCGCAACCGAAACAGTTGAATCCGCCGGTGTCCAGATTTACTGCGAAGGACTGTTTTGATTTGCTTGGATGGAACGGACAGCCTGTCACCGGACGCGCCCATCCGCGGGATGACGGGCGAAGTTCGCCTAGTTCACGTTCGTAAAAACTCCGGGCTGGCGGCAGGAGAGAGCGGTCCATCATTGCCCGTTATCCCCCCTTGTGCCGAGTACGCAGTCATAGGCAACGGCGAGCGGCATTCTCGGATCAAGTGTAGAACTGCACGTGTTTTTTCCAATGCCGAGCTTTGAATAGAGCAACGAAAGCTTTTGTGTGATGTAAGGCGGCGACACCGGCTCTAGCCGTGCTATTTCAGCGTTCGAGCAGTCCTGTGAAGTCAAAGGCGAATCCTGGGGTACGGGTCCTACCACCGGTGTCGGTGCGCTCATCTGCGTATGCGCTCCTTCGGTGCGTTGGCCGAGAAGCTCGGCGCAAATATCCTCAACATGGGGAAGGTAGACATCGAGCGCAGCCGCGAGCACAGCACAACGGCGCCTGACCGCGGCCCGATTGGGAGCATCCGCGATTGAGCGTTCCATCCGCTCCAGGCGCGCGATAGTATCGTTCCGGTAATCGAATGCACTCGGATGGCGCGATTGACGTTTAGGAAGTCTCAGATCGCTGTTCATTTGCTGAGATTGTGTCAGGCTGGCAGCAAACGATCAGGTGACAAAGGGGGACTAATTATTTCTTCGGTGGGCGCCCAGGCAGAACTTGTTGCTTTTGTCGACTCTCGGCGTACAAATACTTT
>JBLNFC010000216.1:0-4509 GCA_050263355.1 Acidobacteriota bacterium | reverse complement strand
GCGTCTTCGGGGTCATTTATGGCCCATCGTGTTGGTTGTCAGTAGCGGAGCGGTGTGTCTAAATCAAGGCGTCATTCTGGGCAGGCAAGTTCTGAACGCACATTTCAATCCCAACCATTTTCCCGTGCAGGCTGTAGATTTCATGGTTCGCCATGGCTACGGCGAGCCCATCTTCAGTCTGGATTCCTATGGAGGATATTTGATCTATCAGCTCTATCCTACACAAAAGGTCTTCATCGACGACCGTCATGATTTTTACGGAGAAGAATACTTAAGGAAATACTTGAAGGTTCTGCATGTGGAATCAGACTGGCAGGCAGTGCTGGATGAGAACCACGTCGACCTCATCGTGATGCCGACCAAGTCCAAGATCAGTGATGCTCTTCGCCAGAGTGCAGCGTGGAGAGGGATTTATAGCGACAACACAGCCGCGGTATTCGAGCGATCCGCGCGTTAATCGCTATCGCGTGTCGATGTTGAAGCCGAGGATGGCGTTGACTTCCACGGGTTGATCGCCTCGTTGTGCCGGACGGAACTTCCAGGAAGGAAGCGCGGCCAGAATCCTGGAGTCCATCTCTGCCGAACCGGGCTCGAGGATGTGCAGATTCCGCAGAACTCCGGCTCGATCCAGCACGCACGCGATGACGACTCGGGAGTGCGGAAGGCCGGCAGGGACATCGGCGCGCATCGGTTCAGGAGGCGACAGTTCCTGGTGATAGCGGTGGGCTGCGGAAGAGGGATCCGCATATTGCAAAACGACGGTTCCTGCAGTGGTGTCAATGTAAATGCTGTAAACCTTGTCGCCTTTAAGGGCGCCATAAAGATTGAACGCGCCACCGGAGCGCGGGGTGGCCTCTATCGTTATGCCGGGACCGTGTTTTGCCGCGAGGGTGCCGGAACGCGCAGGAACATTGCCGGCACCGTCTGCGCCGAAGCTGGGCAGCGTAATCGTATTGCCGCCATTGACGGCAATGCCCGGAGCGGGGGATGCGCCCCCTCGGCCGGTTCCCGCACCGCCTGCACCCGGATAGGGCGAGATGCCTCCCTTGGCCGCCAGTTCTGCGCCATGCCCTGCGCCGGTCTTAGCGGCACCCGAACCGGTGCCTTCCAATCCGCTGCCTGGTCCAGTGCCGCGGCCAATCCCATTTCCGCCGCCAGAGCCGCCGATGCCAGGCTTCGATCCAGCCGGTGACATCGATATTGAACCTGCGCCACCGCTGCCCGGCATACCTACACGCGATCCGGGCTGGTTGGAAATGACAACGCCAGCTTTGTCTCCATTGCCGGCCGCGCCCTTCGGAGGCGCGGTAACTGAACCCACGTCGAACGGGCCGCCCAGTCCGGCGCCAGAGCCACCGCGTCCGCGACCAGATAACGATGTTCCGCCAGTAAACGAGGGCGGAGGAGGTACGACTCCGTTGGCCAAACTAATGTTCCCGGTCCCACGATTGCCCGAAACCCCGCTTCCGAGTTGCACGGGCGGGGGCACAACGCTAGAAGTTCCTGCCAATGTGCCTGCTTGCTGGCGCGTCGAAAGCTGTCCTTGCCCGTTCACTTCGACGGGAGGTGGCACAACATTGCTGGCTCCTGCCAGACTGCCTGCTTGCTGACGATTGGAGAGCTGACCATCGACCTGCACAGGTGGGGGAACAATCGACTGGGAGAAATCTGCTCCTGTACTTCCGGGGAACGAGGATACGTCGTGGCTCACCATGCTGGGTGGCGGCGCGACGACGCCAGGTTCAGGCAAGTTCAAACGCGAAGCCATCGACGTTGTACTCACGGGGGCCGAAACGGGTGGCGGCACGATCTCGGTTCCGACTTGGGGTAAGCGAACGCCAGCCGAGTCACGCTGCACACTGGGTGGAGGGGCGACGGCCTGCGTAGTGAGGGCCGGAACGCTCTGCATTTTCTCGCGAGTGATCTGTGGCGCGGGGGCGATGACTCCGGAATTGAGCGTTAGTGCTTGATTCAGCTTTTCCCGGGAAACCTGGGGAGGAGGCGCAATGGGGTTGATCGCTGGCAAAGCGGGAAGGGAAGAACGAAGTCCGGACGCTGGAGGAGGCCCAGGTACGGTCTTTATAGCGAGCAGGTTGGCGACGGGCTGATCCGACTTGGGCAAGTTCAGTTTGGGCGCGTCGACCACCTTGTCGGTGGGTGAGTCACCCCGGGCGACTTTGATGGTCTGAGTGCGATGGAGAGCTTCGTGTCCACCTGCTCGTCCGGCTTTTCCGGTCTGCGCGCCGCCGGCATCGCTGGTTTGCGGCAGTTCCTCACCGGAAAAGTAAATGACGTCATATTTGGGTTTTGGCAGAGGTGTATAGGGCTGAATACCGGTGAGCTTTCCCGGAAGGATGACTACGGCTACGAGGAGGAGCGCTTCGAAAATCCAGCCTGCCACCATTCCTTTTCCCGGGAACATGCCCACGGGAGCTTCCCCGGCAAGCCGTTTGGGGGACCGGCTCAACGCGGGACGGATGGCCGTGACGAACTCTTGCCAGGGCGACGACCATTGCACGAGCAACTGCGGAGCATCACCGAAGTTGACGGGGAGTTCCTTTATCTCCAGTGGCGTTTCGCTCAGGATTGAAGGCATTCGACTCATGCTGCTCGTGACCCAAAACTACCAAAACCGATATCGATTTCATCTCCGAGCGCAGTTCCGGTTTTACTTACTGTGGTCGGAGGCAATTCCAAGACACTCGCCGCGCGCAATCGTACGGGCGCCACTCGCCAGGGTTTCAACGCTTCTTCCATGTGGACTACGATGTGGCTGGAGTCCAGATAAACCACGTCGATAGCGAAGCGCATGCCAAGGGTGTGAACGCCGCGGCAGGGCGTAATCCAAAGACCTTTGCCGGCGGGGAATTTGCCGGATCGGGTACCCATCAGGCCGCGCAGGCGGCTCCAATGCGTGCCAGCTTTGATCAACTCGGTGGCCAGATATGCGTTCCTAGTGACATTGTAGGCATATCCCTGAGCTGAAGGCGCCGACATCAAGACTCCTGAAGTCACTGTTTACAACGTCACTTTCCCGGCAGCAGGGTATGGATCAGTTGAATGACCGCCGGCCCCAAAGTGACAAAGAACATGGAGGGGAGGACAAACACTACCAATGCTGGAACCATTTTAATCGTAGTTTTAGCGGCTTGCTCCTCGGCGCGCTGGCGGCGCTCTGTACGCAATGAGTCAGAGTGAACGCGAAGAGCTTGGGCAACGCTGGTGCCAAATCGATCGGTTTGAATCAGAACACCGACAAGTGCCTTGAGGTCGTCGACCCCGGTGCGTTCGGCGAGGTTACGCAGGGCTTCGGGTCTGGGTTTGCCGGCGCGCATTTCCAGGTTAACCAGATGATATTCATCGCTCAAGTCGGGGTGAGCATGATTTAAGTCATCACCGACACGAGCCATGGCCTGATCCAGCGAGAGCCCGGCTTCCACGCAGATCACGGTCAAGTCAAGCGCATCGGCGAGACCGATGCGAATGCGATGCTGACGGGATTTGATCATGCGCTTGAGTATGAAGCGTGGTAACAAAAAGCCGAGTCCGGGGATGCCGACAAGGAACCAGGGAGAGTTCAAGCCGATGCCCAAGGCGCCGACGAGCGAGATCCCAATAATGACTCCCAGCACGCGAAGGGCGAAATAGATGGTGACGTGCTTCGGGTCGCGAAAACCAGCCTGCATGAGCCAAGTGCGGGTCTTCGAGGCCTCCGCAGGCGAAAGCGGCAAGGCTCGACTGAGCGGACCGATTGCGTCCTGAAGGCGCTCCTTGACTGCGGTTGCGGGTTTCGGAGCTGGAGTGTCGCGCTCGAAGCCGAGCGACCGCAGGCGGGCTCCAATGGCCGAGTTGGGCGTAACCACGGCGGCCCCGAAGGAGAAGATTACGACCGCGACGGTTAGAAAGATCAAAATTGTGAGCGCCAGTATCATGTATTACACCTGAATCTGGATGATCTTCCGGATAATGAAATATCCAATAGTCTGTAAGGTAATGCCAATCACAATCAGCGTATGGCCTAGCGGTTCCGAGAACAATGGCCGAATGAACCCAGGGTTAAAGACCAACATGGTCACGACTACCAGTGGCGGCAAGCCCATAAGAAGCAACATTGTTAAACGGCCTTGAGCGGTAAACACGCGCACCTGGCGAAGAATTTTGAAGCGCTCGCGGATCACATAGGATAGGTTATCGAGGATCTCAGCAAGATTCCCACCAGTTTCGCGCTGCAACATGACGGCGGTAACAAAGAACTTGACGTCCACGAGCGGGACTCGCTCGGTGAGATTTACCAGGGCGTCCCGGACGGGCATTCCAAATTTTTGTTCTTCGAAGAGCTTGCGGAACTCACCGGCGACCGGCTCGTTGACCTCGTTGGCGATTAGTTCCAAGGCGGTAGTGAAGGCATGACCTGCGCGTACGGCGCGCGCCAGTGTGTCGATTGCCTGGGGAAACAGCTCCTCGAAACGGTCGAAACGTTTCGTGCGTTTGTAGGAAGCGTAGGAATAA
>JBLNFC010000215.1:0-3997 GCA_050263355.1 Acidobacteriota bacterium | reverse complement strand
GGGTAAATACTTTCACCAGTTCGACATTGTGATCGGCGGTTTGCTAGCCGTAGGAATCGTCTGGTTCGTGTGGTCGCACTGGCAGAACCGGATCCGAGCCGCCGAATAGGGATGCGGCCGGACTGAGGTCGGCCACTCAGCGGAGACGAAGCTCTGCATTCCTTAACTTTTCTCCTGATCCTTACCCTTTTTTGACCTCTGTCCTTGGCTCGTGTACAAAGCAGGCTTAAACAATCCAAGGAGACGAACCATGAAGAGCATGCTGCTTCTCTTGGTAATTGGGCTCGCGAGTGCACAGGGCATGTTGGCGCAGGATACGGCGCCTGCCGCGGAGAAGCCTTTTGTGGCTGAGTACTACTACAAGGCGAAGTGGGGATACGCAGACGAGTTCCTCCAGTTATTCAAGAAGAATCACTACCCGGTTTTGAAGAAAGAGATCGAGATGGGCCGCCTGCTCAAAGTCTGGGTGGAGCAGCCTCGGTATCACACTACCGAAGACGGACGATGGGACTATCGCGTAACCATCGTATTCAAGAACGCGGCAGTCGCGAATGAGCAATTCGATGAGTCGGCTCTGCAGCGGCAACTCTTCCCCGACCAAGACACGTTTAAAAAGGAAGAGCAGAGGCGCTTCGAAATCCTGCTGGCCCACTGGGATCTGCCGATCAAAGCCGTTGATGTGGACGCTAAATAAATCGAAGAAAAACTTCAGTCAATCTTCAACACTCGAGCGATTAACTTTTCATGCCACTTCCACGGCAGGATGCGCTTCATCCAAAGTTGGATCCTGGCATCGCTCCCGACGAGATAGCGCAGCTTAGGATTTGCATCCTGTGCAATTCCAGCGATCGCCCGGGCGACGACGATCGGATCTTTCTTATGCAAATTCTGCACGCGATCGCGCATTCGTTCCCCGCGCTCACGATTGGGCGAGCTGCCATCGCGCGCCTTCTTCGCGATCTCGGCATTCCTCGTCCAAATGTCGGTCTGAAATGAACCAGGTTCGACAAGCACGACCTTAATTCCCAAAGCATTCAGCTCTAACCGCAAGGCTTCGGTCCACCCTTCGAGCGCGAATTTTGATGCGGAGTAACTGCTGAGTGTGGGTGAAGCAGTCAGTCCGCCGATGGACGACAGCATAATGATGTGCCCTGAACGCTGCTGCCGCATAAAGGGCAGTACCGCCTTCGTCATAGCAACGTGACCAAAAAAATTCGTTTCCAGTTGTGACCGGATCTCCTCCAACGCCAAATCCTCGATGAACCCCGCTACAGCGAAGCCCGCATTATTGATGAGTACATCGATTCTTTTGTAGTCGCGTATGATTTGCGACACAAACTCAGGCATGGCCTCGAAGTTGGTTACGTTTAGTGCCCGTATATCGATGCGATCCGTCACCCCAGCGGATTTGGCAGCTTCGTCCAGACGGCTGCGACGGGTAATGTCCCGCATGCTCGCAATCACGTGGAATTTTGCTTTCGCCAGTTCAATGCTGGTTAATAGCCCGATGCCGCTGGAAGCTCCTGTCACAACGGCCACCTGCTCCGGATTCTTTCGGGATGGTGCTTCAGCCACGTGTAGTTCTCAGTGTTCTGCGCGAACTCCGTGCGGATGTGAGCCGATCTAGGGTTGACACACGCACAGGAGAGAAAAACCACAGCAGAAGCGACCTTGCGCATCGCGGGATTCCATGACATGCACTGCACAGTCAGGGTCGCCGTTTAGCGGCAGCAGTGCCCATCTCGCACCTGCTTCACTTCCACTCAGGTCGGTCCGGTTGCAATATACCTCTTCCTACGAGAACATAACAGGTTGCCTTATCCGTCCAATCCTCATAAGGAAGTGATGATCCATGGCGAAACGCCAGCAGAATTCTGCAACCCAGTCTGATTCCAGCAAAGGTGGATCGTCACTCCAGCCAGCCAAGGGGAAGCTGGGAGTGATGATCCCCGGCATGGGCGCCGTTGCGACGACGTTTGTTGCGGGAGTAGAAGCGGTCCGCAAAGGGGTAGCGAAACCGATCGGCTCATTGACCCAGATGGGGACTATCCGCTTGGGCAAGCGCACGGATAATAATTCGCCCGCGGTGCGGGACTTTGTGCCCCTCGCCGCTCTGAAGGACCTGGTCTTCACCGGGTGGGACATCTTCGAAGACGACATGTACACGGCGGCCACGAAAGCCGGAGTGCTCGAACGCGATCTTCTTGAGCAGATCAAGCCATTCTTGTCATCCATCAAACCGCGTAAAGCCGTCTTCGACCGAAACTATGTCCGCAAGCTGGATGGCCGAAACGTCAAGAAGGGCAAGAACAAGATGGATTTGGCCGAGCAGGTCAGGGCCGATATTCGCGAGTTCAAGAAGAGCTCTGGAGCTGAGCGGTTAATCACGATCTGGTGCGGCTCGACGGAAATCTTCCTCGAGCCCACCGCCGTTCACGGCAACATAAAAACTTTCGAAAGAGGATTAGCGAAGAACGACGAGAACATCGCTCCGTCCATGATTTATGCCTACGCCTCCCTCATGGAGGGAGTGCCTTTCGCGAATGGCGCCCCCAATCTCACAGTCGATCTGCCCGTTATGCTGGAACTATCTCGGCAAAACGAGGCGCCAATCTGCGGGAAGGACTTCAAGACAGGGCAGACCCTTATGAAGACCATCCTGGCGCCGGGCTTCAAGGCACGCCTGTTGGGCGTTAGTGGTTGGTATTCGACCAACATCCTGGGAAATAGGGATGGTGAGGTGCTGGACGATCCGGCATCCTTCAAAACGAAAGAAGAGTCCAAGCTCGGCGTATTGGAGCACATTCTGCAGCCCTCGCTGCATCCCGACCTCTACAAGAACATTTTCCACAAGGTGCGAATCAACTATTACCCGCCGCGCGGTGATAACAAAGAGGGTTGGGATAACATTGATATCTTCGGTTGGCTAGGATATCCGATGCAGATCAAGGTGGATTTTCTCTGCCGGGACTCAATTCTGGCGGCACCAATCGTTCTCGACCTGGTGCTCTTCCTTGATTTGGCCAAACGTAGCTCCGAGCTTTGTGGTTTGGGAATCCAGGAGTGGCTGAGTTTCTACTTCAAGTCACCAATGACGGTACCGGGCTTGTATCCGGAGCATGATTTGTTCATCCAATCCATGAAGCTAAAAAACACGCTTCGACACCTCCGAGGGGAGGAGTTGATCACGCACTTAGGGCTGGAATACTACGACTGAATGGTTCTGGGCAGGCGCCCGTGCGGGGTCTCTGGACCCCTTTAGGAGCCGAACACCTGGCCCTACAGGCAGCCCGTTTTGCTTTGCCGTAAGTTGCAGATAACTTTCCTTCCTCAGTGTGCGTCCAACTATCCAGAGAGGTCCTGCGTCTCCGAAGGTATAATGTCTTCAAGGGTTCCGGGACCCAAGGGGAGATTCCTATGAAGTTCCGCCGCATCGCTTTGCTACTCACGCTGACGCTTGGGCTCTATGGCCTGCCTACCGCGCTGGCGCAGGATGCGCCCGATAAAACTACCCCGCCGGCGACCTCGCCTGAAGCTCAGAGTTCGCCTTCCACCACCCCTGAGGGGTCCGGGCCGCAGCCCGTTCAACAGCCTGAGGACGCAAAGGTTAAGCACGACGGCGGGAAGAGCGACGTTGATGCGATCGGTAACCGCAAGATTGGTGGCCGAGGAATGGGCAATTGGTACTCGGTCGAAGGCGAGATCCGAATGGGCAAAGAGTATGCCCAGCAAGTAGAGGCCAGCGTCAAGCTGGTTCAAGACCCAGTGGTCACTGAATACGTAAACCGCATTGGACAGAACCTGGTTCGCAACTCCGACGCACAAGTCCCGTTCACGATCAAAGTGATCGATTCGGACGATGTTAATGCGTTCGCCTTGCCCGGCGGCTTCTTCTACGTGAATTCCGGTTTGATCCTGGCGGCGGATGAAGAAGCAGAACTGGCAGGAGTCATGGCGCACGAGATTGCGCACGTAGCTGCGCGTCACGCAACGCGTC
>JBLNFC010000214.1:0-3357 GCA_050263355.1 Acidobacteriota bacterium | reverse complement strand
GGCATCGAGTCCAACCGTCTCCAACTTTCGATGGATCAGCCAAACACACTCCGCAAGAAAGACGAGCAACAGGAGGCCTGCCACCAGTTGCGGCTCGCCAAAACGGTCGCGGGTGAAAAATGTGCTCATGAGGCGAATCGGTGTTTTACCATGTCGAGTCGCCATTCTGGAGAAATCTTCTAATGAGTGACCTGTCTCCAATTCCTTCTAACGTAGCGCCAGTGGAAACGACCACAGCGGCGCCTGAACCTTCTATCATTCGTAAGGTCTTTGTAGGGCCGAGTGGTATTCGCGCAGGTTGGCGCCTTCTCATGTACGTCGCCATGGCGGCGATCACGGCGCTCTTGCTCAACTTCGTTTTCCAGGGCAGGCATCCCAATCACTTGTGGAGCTTCTTTATTGGGGAGCTGTTTGGAATGATCGCAGTTATGTTGCCGGCATTGGTCATGGCGCGGATTGAGAAGCGTCCCTTCGGCGCTTATGGCCTGCCTGCGCAAGGGGCATTCGGCAAGCTCTTCTGGAACGGCGCAGTTTGGGGACTGGTGGCGATCACGTTGTTATTGGCTTCGCTGCGTAGCTTGCATGGCTTCTACTTCGGGCATCTCGCGTTGCATGGGGTTCGCATCATCAAATTCGCCGTGTTCTGGGGTGTCGTATTTCTTCTAGTCGGTTTTTTTGAAGAATATCTGCTTCGCGGTTACACGCAATTTACTTTGGCGAGCGGCATTGGATTCTGGCCTGCAGCCGCCCTTCTCTCGGCTTCTTTCGGTGCGCTGCATCTGAGCAACAAGGGTGAATCGTGGCTGGGAGCACTGGCTGCCGGCCTGATCGGATTTTTCTTCTGCCTCACTCTTCGGCGCACGGGCAATCTTTGGTTTGCGGTTGGCTTTCACATGTCGTTCGATTGGGGTGAGACATTTTTGTACTCCGTCCCCAACAGCGGCACGGTGGAGCCGGGACACTTGCTCAACTCTTCATTTCAAGGACCGCGATGGTTGACCGGCGGTACGGTTGGTCCCGAGGGCAGTGTGTTCGTATTCATTTTGATTGCCCTGCTCTGGATCACCTTCGATCGCCTCTACCGCGAAGTCAAGTACCGGCCTGTTTGATTTCGCCACGAAAGGACACGAGGCCTGCACCTCGTGTCCTTCCATGCATAGGCACTCTCACCAGGTGTAATGCACGGTGTAGGTCACGATCTGTTCTCCATCTGGCGCTACGGTGATGGGAAACTCCACCGTATGTGCGTCGCTCTTACGGTACGTCGCCGAGCTGTCAATCAGCTTCCAGTTGTTGCAGCGGTAGAGGTGCTCGACTACTCGCACCTGGACCGGCTCCTTCTTGTGATTGCGAACGCGGATTTCGTACGTCTCGTCCATCCAATGCATACGGGAATCGATGTGGAAATTTGTTTGTTTGCGCTCCCCCACCGTGTCGAAAGCGTTGCCAGTGTATACACGGATGGTTTCGTCTTTGGGAGTGTGGTCAATCGTGTTCTCTCCGACAAATTCAAGCTGCCCATCTGTATCGCGACGATAAAAGCGAAGCCGTCCTTTCGGTAGGGGCATCCCGAGGTGATTTGCCTCGGAGTTCTTGAACTCCTGCATTACCCAGACTTTGGGATTGGACTGTGTTCCGTAGATGGGATCCTGGATGACGCCCCCGTAGTAATACGCCCCAGCCTGGCCGCCGTCGTAGATATAGAGCCTTTGCGCTCGAATGCCTTCGGCGCGCACGAATTCCACCTGCTTGGTTTGCTCATCTCGCAAGGTGGTATCACGCTGGAGCGTGTACAAATGGAATTCATCGAAGGACTTCTCGGTTACGGGGGCTGTAGCCGCAACCGCATCCATAGCCTTGGCTTCCATGGCGTACACGCGGCTGGCTGGTAGCGGTTGCACTTTGTTCACGTCTCCGGCCAGCAGCTTGATACGTGCATTCTCGAACGTCTTACCCGTGTGGTTCTGCATGGTGATCCAGCCCACCAAGTCGACCATATTGGTCCCAGTTTTCGAATCCACTTTGTCCGCAATCACCAGGTTGTAGTCCGACTGCCACGTCATGCCGCCGCTCACGTAAGAAATCTCCGCGTCCAACGCGCCAGGCTTGTCGGTTCGCAGCAGCCACGAGAGTGTGGGCTTCAGAATGGAGTCGGTATCCAGTGATGGAAACAGCGGCTGCCCAGGCAACCCAAAACGCAGAACGCCGTCGATTTCAATAATGGCTTGCCCCATGCCGGGTCGGGGATAATTACCTGCGTAGGCGGAACTAGCGATGTAACCGCTGCGAATGATTTTGCCTTTCACCGTTTCCAGCTTGGCTCCGTCTTGCCGGACGATGAAATCGATGGTCTTGCCTTCATAACGGGAAAGGAGCAGTTCCTGGGAAATCGGGTCATTGCGATAATTTTGTTCGAGAATCTGGAGAGCCCGTCCAGCAGGATCGCGCAGAATGACTGAATCGGGCTCCAGGTGGGACGTCACCCCGTTGTAGTCGATCTGGTTGGTTCCCGTTTTCAGCTCGAGCGGCACGTGCTCGCGTACAACGACGAAGTTGCCGTTGTAGATGGTGAGGGCAGGCTGGTGGTCCTGGCCAAAAACGACGCAGGTGGCGCAAAGAAATAATAGAGCAGCAAGAATTGTTTTCATTGGTTTCCCTCTGACTCATGTCGAGACGCGGCTTGGTGCGCCTCTCCTGGAACCGGCAGGGGAGCTTCCGATTCTGTGAATAGAACGTGAGTAGAAGGAAGTCTTGCAGGGCGATTCCGAGCGCCAGGTGCGGCATGCCGAGGTTAACAGTAGGCATGTGGTGGCGAGGAACGCGAGGTGGGGTACCCCCCTCCCCCCGGTCTATGAAAACAATGGACTTGCAGCGACGTGGTGATCAAAATCTTTGAATAATAAGGATTTATAGGCAAAATCTTGAGCGAGTAAGACTTACGATGACCTGGATGCTTTTGCATGGAAGATACACTTCAGTATTGCTGTATGGGTGTAAATGAAGTCAAGAAGTTGGTTAAGGAAATGGCGCAGTCGGTCCCAGAGTAGGAATAGGAAGGAATCGACGGACTTTTAGAGACTGGTTCGGGCCGATACTCCGATCAACATCAAGCCTGAGGGAGACGTGGCCGAGGCGAGCACAGCGTTACTGCTTATTCCTTCTCACTCGCAACTTACCGTAATCCGGCATGTGGACCCGCAGACCATCCTGCAAGGTGTTCTTCGAATATCCGGCCGCGAGTTGCTCTTTGTAGTGACCGAGGAAGAAGTCGAATGGATCTTTGGCATCCATGTCGATCAGCACCATGTCGGAGTTGTCCATGGTGAGTTTGCCGAAACGCAATTGCCCGCCGAGAAA
>JBLNFC010000213.1:0-3916 GCA_050263355.1 Acidobacteriota bacterium | reverse complement strand
CGTGGTGGACGACTACGTCGCACACATGATGCACCACCTGCGTCATATCGGAATTGAAGTGGACCATCTAGTATCGGTATAAGTCACACAGGCCTCTGCGAAAATCCAAGACTGCCTTGTTGCGATATCTTGCCCTACGACTTCTGTACACCTTGCCAGTTATATGGCTGGTGGTATCACTGGTCTTTTTGCTGATTCACCTTGTCCCAGGTGATCCCGTTCTCCAGATGCTGGGAGAGGGCGCGGCCGCGACCGATATTCAGGCTGCTCGCCACGCGTATGGCCTCGACGTTCCTTTGCCAAAGCAATATCTGAACTACTGGAAGGGCGTCCTGCACGGAGACCTGGGATCATCCGTCAGGATGGGCCAGACCGTCAGCAAGCTCATCGCGCAGCGCTATCCCTACACTTTAGAGTTGACGCTGGCATCTCTGGCAATCGCCATTCTGCTCTCGCTACCTGCCGGGGTGCGCTCGGCCCGGCGTCGTGACCTTTGGGATGATCGTCTGCTGAGTGTAGTAAGTCTTTTTGGATTGTCGTTTCCGAACATTGCGCTCGGACCAATCCTGATTTTGTTTTTCGCGCTGCGATTAGGTTGGTTGCCGGTCTCGGGCTCGGGAACTTTCGCGCACCTGGTTCTGCCGGCGATAACCATGGGCAGCGCATTGGCGGCTATTCTGACCCGCATGATTCGGACTTCGATGCTGGAGGAGCTGGGACAAGATTACATTCGGACCGCACGCGCGAAAGGCCTCACAGAGCGAGTGGTCGTGTACCGTCACGCACTGCGCAATGCCATGATTCCAATCGTGACGGTGCTTGGTCTGCAATTTGGTGCATTGCTGGCCGGCGCGATTGTGACGGAAACGATCTTTGCATGGCCAGGGCTCGGCAGATTAACCATTCAGGCCATCTCAAATCGCGATTACTACCTGGTGCAGGGCTGCATTCTTGTCATTGGTTTGACCTACGTGACCGTCAACTTCCTGACGGACTTTTTGTATTCAGCCGTAAACCCAAGGATCAGGCAGTGACGGTCCGCCGGGTCGAGACTCGCACTGCGTCTGCGAGTGTTTTGAGGTTCGAATAACTAGATGGCAAGCTTCGCAGTATCGCTCCGCCAATCAGCTCGCACGAAACCTCTGGCCGCGACAGGAGGGGTTTTGGTTTTGATTTTCGTGGTATTCGCAGTCTTCGCCCCCTGCATCGCGCCGCAAGATCCGGCACAGATCGATTTACCCCACCGGCTCTCTCCTCCTTCACTGCTGCATTGGTGTGGTACCGATGAACTGGGGCGCGACATCTCCTCGCGGCTGATCTATGGCGCCAGGATCTCAATGCTCGTGGGAACCTGCGTCGTAGTAGGGTCTCTTTTTCTCGGACTCATTGTCGGATCGATAGCCGGATACTATGGCGGACGAATCGACCGTTTCGTCAACGTTGTTGTGATGAATGCGTTCTTGTCCTTCCCGGGCATCCTGCTTGCCATTGCCTTCGTCGCGTTCCGGGGACCAGGCATCTTCAACCTGGTGCTGGCACTATCGCTTGGTGGTTGGGTTGGCTATGGTCGGCTGGTGCGCGCGCAGGTGCTGGCCACACGCGAGCGTGAGTATGTCGAGGCTGCTCGCGCGCTGGGCGCGAGTGACTGGCGAGTCATTGTTCGCCATATTCTTCCAAACATTGTTCAGCCCATCATCGTTCAGGCCGCAATCGGTATGGCGGGTGCAATCTTGGCGGAGGCGACCATGAGTTTCTTAGGTTTGGGCGTGCCGCCCCCGACTGCGAGCTGGGGCTCGATGCTCAACGATGGGCGAGCTCACCTGTTTGATGCTCCGCACCTGGTGCTCTTCCCGGCAGCAGCGGTCATGTTGGCGGTGTTGTCACTGAACTTCATCGGCGACGCACTGCGCGATTACCTGGATCCACGCTCTCGTATCGAGGTGGGATTGTAAGCATCAGGGTTCTGTCGCTGAAGCCGCTTGAGAAAAGGATTCATCAATGATTCCAGCACTGCAAAACCGTTCCGGCCGCCCGCAACCGGGCGAATACGCCGATTACGCGCAGGCCGACATCGATTTCGTCCAAGGCGAGGACATACTTGATATTTTGGCTGCCCAACTGGAGAGCACGTTGAAAGTCCTTGAGCCGATTCCAGAGGAGCAAGCCGCAACTTTAACGTACGGGACAGGGAAGTGGAACTTGAAAGAAGTAGTCGGGCATTTAAGCGACGATGAGCGAATCTTCGCGTATCGGGCACTTTGTGTTGCGCGGAATGATCTCCGGCCACTCCCTGGATTCGAAGAAAAAGACTATGTGCGCTTTGCCTCCTTCAACGAGCGCAGTTTTGCCCAGCTGCTAAGGGAGTTCCAAATAGTTCGCGCCGCGAGTATCGCTTTTTTTGAGACGTTAACGCGCCAGGAGTGGCTGCGTCGCGGAACAGTGAATGGATACAGCGCAACTGTTCGTGGTCTGGCCTTTCATATGGCGGGTCATGAGCTGCACCACATGAGAATTGTGCGCGAGAAATATCTGAGCCCAGCTGGTATTCGGGCGACAGATGGATGACTGTGCTCCGTGCAGGTGGAGTTCAGTCCTGGAAAGTACCCGTCTTTGTCGCTGCTGTTAGGGGCGAAATGTTCTGATTCAGGCGAAAAAAGTTGCCGGGATCATATTTCGATTTAACCGCGACCAGTCGATCCCAGCGCTCGCGATACGCTTCGTGCGTCCGGTCGTCCTCGTCCCCGCTCATGAAATTGATGTACACGCCGGGTGTCATAGCCGGGCGAAGCTGCGCAAAAAGTTGGCGAACCCAGGAGATGTTGGCAGTGTCCTCTGCAGGGCTGAACCAATTGCCGAGCAGGTTGACGACAAATGGAGAACTGCGGTCACCGAACGCGGTTTCGTCCGAACCGATTCGTCCAGCAGCGCCTCCTAAGTATGCGAGTTCGATTTGAGTCATGGGCGAGGGGATCGCCGACGTGGCGTCAACCATCGCGTCTATGCTGCTGTCCTGGAGTTCCCGAAAATAGCCGGATTTAGTGTAATAGCGCCGGCCATGCGGGAACTCATGGTCAGCCATCGTCTGCAGTGCAACGAATGACATCACCTGCTGGTTCACGCCGATGTGTTTGCAGATGGTGAGTGCGCGCTCCACATGGGGTCGCCCTTGGTCGGGATCACCCACCCACAGGACGAACTGGCTCGCGATTGGTTTCCCCAGAAGTTCTGGGGGCAACTTGTCCTCGGCCTGCGCCAGGCGCAGCGAAATGTTCCACTTCAAATTATCAGGGGCATCCGGCATGAATTCGCGCCAGCGGCGGAGCATCAGGGGAATGTCCCCTTCCAGGCAGAATGCTGTGCCCAGCAAAACGGAATGCACGGGGTGAAGCTTTACCTCGAATTCGGTGACTACGCCGAAGTTTCCACCGCCGCCGCGAAGAGCCCAGAAAAGATCCGAGTTCTCGGCCGAATCGGCGCGAACGACATCGCCATCCGCGGTAACGAGCGTGAAAGCAGTGACGTTATCGCAGGAAAGTCCGCATAGCCGTGTGAGCCAGCCAAAACCCCCGCCGAGGATCAGTCCAGAAGCGCCGGTATGCGAAACCACACCGGCGGGAAAGGCAAGGCCGTGAGGCTGAGTGGCGGTATCGATCGAGCCCAGCAGACAGCCGCCCCCAAAGCGAGCACGGCGCGTTTGTGAAGAAACGCGCACATCTCGCATTCGCGAAAGGTCAATCACCATTCCCCCGTCGCAAGTACCGTAGCCGGCAAGGCTGTGTCCGCCGCAGCGGATGGCGGTGAGAACGCGGCGTGAAGCCGCTCCGCGAATTGCGAGTTGTAAGTCCGCGATGTCGGCGCAGCGCGCAATCAAGCCAGGTTTTCGAACAATCGTGCCGTTCCATATCACGCTCGCCTC
>JBLNFC010000212.1:0-4829 GCA_050263355.1 Acidobacteriota bacterium | reverse complement strand
AGCTGTAGTTGACCGGGGGAAGCTGGCGGCTTGCGATTTCGTAGTCGAAGCGGCTACGGAAAAATTCGAGATCAAGGCCCAGCTGTTTCGCCATCTCGACCGCATCTGCCGCCCCGAGATCATCCTGTCGTCGAACACGTCATCCATCTCAATCACCAAGCTAGCGGCGCTGACCAAGCGGCCGCCACAAATCATCGGCATGCACTTCTTCAATCCTGTGCCGGTGATGAAACTGGTGGAGGTGATCCGCGGGCTGGCTACTTCCGACGAAACTTTTCAGATGGTGCGGGACCTCGCAACCAAGCTCGAGAAAACGCCGGTAGAAGTGAACGACGCTCCCGGGTTCGTGTCGAACCGCGTGCTCATGCCCCTTTTGAACGAGGCGATGTACGCGGTGATGGAGGGTGTTGCCACGCCGCAATCAGTGGATGAGGTTTTCAAGTTGGGCATGGCGCATCCCATGGGTCCGTTGACGCTGGCCGACTTCATCGGGCTGGACGTCTGCCTGGACATCATGCGAGTTTTGCAGGATGGCTTGGGCGACCCGAAGTATCGTCCGTGTCCGCTGCTCATCAAAATGGTCGATGCAGGCTGGCTAGGAAAGAAAAGCGGGAAGGGCTTTTACGAGTATTGAGGGATTTCCGAATTTCGGGATTTCGGACGTACCTGCCGCTACACGCTCCTTCTTTTCAGCATTGTTGCGAGGGGGATGAACTACGCACCTGCCGCACGGATGCGTGGTTGGCGCTGCATACGACCAGGATGAGCCCGCACGAAAATTAGCAAATGACTCCTGAACCCCGACTACAGCGCGATTTTCTCTACTATGTGGTGGCTGGCCTGTTTGGAGTCTTTGCCGGATGGATTGATCTGAAGGTCGGCGAACTTCTGTTCACGGCGCTCCTTGTAGTTGCGCCTTGTATGCTGCTGGGCGCGCTTCGTCCGGAAAGGCCGTGGCGATGGGTTCTGCTGGTGGCAGGTTGCGTACCTGTTGCCGAGCTACTCGGTTATGTGGTGATGACTCAGAAGCCGTATCGCGCCCAGATCTACGAATCCTTTCTCGCGTTTCTGCCGGGCTTCGCGGGCGCCTATGGAGGAGCGTTGCTGCGTGGCGTGCTGGATAACGTTCTGAAGGGAAACTAGGCACTTCAGAGATAGCGTGAGGGTACAGCAAAGCACGGAAGTGGTCAGTGCAGCGCAGGAGCAGATTCCTCAGCGCTAAAGCGCTTTGGAATGACAAGTCGTCTGGATTAGGAATGACCGTCGCCAGGGAAAGCAGGGCTCAGTCAGAGATCGCGGCGAGCTTACGGCAAAGCTGAGACGCAGCGGCACGGGTCAGTGCAGCGCAAGAGCAGATTCCTCAGCGCTAAAGCGCTTCGGAATGACAAATCGTCAGTGATTACGAATGACCGCTCCTCGGAATGACAAGTCTTGAGGAAGGCGAAGAGACGACACCTAAGGCCACGGCACCAAGGTATTGACTTAACGAGATAGTCACTCCCTTTCCACAGCACATTCCAGCTAAGCTGCCGAACATGGGAGTCTCCGTGTCGGTGCTGGCGAGTGGGAGCCGCGGCAACAGCACCCTCGTTTCGAGCGCGAGCACTTGCATCCTGGTGGATGCCGGCATCTCTTGCCGGGAGACTTTCAAGCGGATGAAGAGCATTGGGAACGACCCGCATTCGCTCTCTGCCATCCTGATCACGCACGAGCATTGCGATCACGTCTTCGGTCTGCGCGTGCTGGCGAAGAAACTGAACGTACCCGTGTTCATGACGGGCGCGACGCACCAGGCCTGGGCAAAAGCCTTACGCGATGACGAGGGCAATTGTCCCGAACTGCAGAAGTTGGATGTCTTTCATTCCGGGCACTCTTTCCAGGTTGGCGACATTGCGGTAACCCCTTTCACCATTCCGCATGACGCGGCCGATCCGGTTGGCTTTACTTTCCGCGCGGAAGGGGTGAAAGTTGGCGTGGTCACCGATCTGGGATACCTGCCGCTCAGCGTGATGTATAATTTAAAAGGTTGCGCCGCGCTGGTGATGGAATCGAATCACGATGTGGAAATGTTGCGTGGCGGGCCTTATCCCTGGTCGGTCAAGCAGCGCGTGATGAGCCGGGTCGGGCACCTTTCCAACGATGCGCTCGCAGAATTCTTCACGAGCGACTATGATGGAGGTGCGGCATTTGTCGTGCTCGCCCATCTTTCCGAGCAAAATAACCATCCTGAAATCGCTCGGGGAGCAGCCGAGCGCGCACTAGGGACCCGCCGGACCCTGCTCCATAACCGCGTAATGCTGGCCTTGCAATCGGAACCCATGGAGCCAATCCGGCTGTAGCTCCTTGAATATGAGTGAGCAGTGCGTCGATCCCCTGGTGGGAAAAATCCTTGCGGGCTGGCGATACGACATTTCCGGAATCGCGCCGGAGATGCGCGGCGACTACGAGCAACATCTAGCGGCGTGCGAGCACTGCCGCTCGCGCCAGCGCCTGCACCGCATTATCGACGTATCTCTCATCGTGCTGGCTTCGGTCTCTGCCGCTGTCTTCCTCATGGCCTTCGCAGTAATCCGCTACTTCGGGCCGCGGCACGCCTTCTGGTTTGAAGTGGGAGCGCTATCAGGCTTCGCACTCTCTGCCTTGATTTGGCTGATCGTTGCCGTCGCAACTCCCGCTCCCATGACGATGGTTGATGTGGCAATGGTAGGTGCACGCCGCGTCCATGATCGCTTACCGCCTGAAATCCGCGATCGTCTACCAGAAGACCTGCGGCTGAAAATCACCGGACAGTCGTAGCTTCGCTCCGGCTGATGCATCTAATTTCAAAAATGCCAGTTTCCGTCCGTCTGCGAAGGCGAAACCGCCGGTTTACGCGCTCTCTTGCATTACGTTTGTTGCGCCACATCGCACAGGCAACCGCATTCGTATTCTTGCTGGTGAGCGCAACTAGCGCGCAGATCACCGAAGCTGCCAGAGATTTTGCCGTGGCGAGTCAGCAAGAGCACGATGAGCAAAGCCATGGCAGGGATGGTATGCACATGGACCATGCGCAGGGGCAGATGAGCATGGAAGCGTCGACGGAGGAAGGCATCGCGCTGCCCTCTGCACACGCCAGCTCCGGGACGGGCTGGCAGCCAGCATCGGTGCCGAGTCATTTATGGATGACGTCGCGCGGAAGCTGGGAGCTGATGCTGCACGGCAATGTTTTTCTCCGCTATAACCAGCAAGGCGGCCCGCGGGGAGCGGGAAAGGCTGAGTCGGCGAACTATGTAATGCTCATGGAGCAGCATCGCATCGGCCGGGGCGTCTTGCTGCTGCGCGAAATGTTTTCAGCGGAATCCTTTACCTCGCCGCATCCAGGATTTCCCCAGTTATTTCAGACCGGCGAAACCTACCACGGCCAGCCGCTCGTTGATCATCAGCATCCCCACAATGTCTTTGCGGAACTCGCGGCGTATTACACGCTTCCCATCCGAGAGAAAGTAACCTGGTTGTTATATGGGGGTCCTTCGGCAGAACCTGCGCTCGGGCCAGTAACGTACATGCACAGAGCCAGCGCTGCAGAAAATCCGTCTGCGCCGCTTGGCCATCACCTTCAGGATTCCACGCACACCAGCTTTGGCGTAGTAACCACCGGCTTCATCATTGATCGCTTCAAGGTCGAAGCTTCAGCGTTCAACGGCCGTGAGCCCAATGAGGAACGCTGGAGTATCCAGGCGGGGGCGCTGGATTCGTGGTCGCTGCGCGGCAGCATCGCTCCGGGGCGAAATTGGACAGCGCAATACAGTTACGGTCGCCTTCTGCATCCCGAAGCTCTCGAGCCCGGCAACGAAAAGCGGCAGACGGCATCGCTTGCCTATAACCGTCCCTTTACGGCAGGAAACTGGGCAACGACATTGGTGTGGGGCCGCAAGCACAAGGAACTCGATGGAACCAATCAGAACAGCTATCTGCTGGAATCCACGGTGAATTTTGGCGCGAGGAACTATGCTTACAGCCGGCTGGAACTGGTCGACAAGGATGAACTCTTTCCTTCGGTCGCTGCGCATCCCTCATTTCGGATCGGCGCCTACACCGTGGGTGGCGTTCGTGACCTGGTGCATGACAGCGCCGGGCAAATCGGTCTGGGAGCGGATGTGACCTTCTATTCGAAACCCGCCGTACTCGATCAGTTTTATGGGGCCAACCCGGTTTCCTTCAGTATCTTCTTGCGCTTCCGTCCAGCGTCGAGCCACATGCACTGATTACCGTCTGTTAACGGTTTCGATACTGGTCAGAAGTACTCGTGATGGAGGGCAGGTATTTCGCAGACAATCTGCTCATGCATAATGCGAAAACCACGTTGAACATGATTCGGGCTGCCCTGATTTTTGCTATCGCGGCGTACATGTTTATTGGCGAGAAATTGGCGACGGGAAAGGCAGGACCGGCAAATACGATGCTGTTTCAAATCCTGGCCATTATCGCCGTTCTGAATGTTGTGGTGATTCTGATCATCCGGCGGAACATGGTCAGACCCTCGCTTGCCGGCCTGGCGAGCAACGCAGGCGATGCAGTTGCACTGAATCGCTGGCGAGTGGGTTACGTCATCACCTATGCGTTATGCGAAGCCGTGGCGCTCTATGGCTTCATTCTGCGCATTATGGGCTTCAGCTTTCGAAGCGTCGCCCCCTTCTACCTAGCTAGTATTATCCTGATGATCTTTTTCGCTCCGCGCACGGTCGAAGGGCAATCGAGTAGCGCGGCAGTGGCTCGATAGGCATGAGATGTCGATTACGACCGAAGAAGAGTTGCGAGCTCTGAGAGCCGCCGGCGAGGCGGTAAGCCGG
>JBLNFC010000211.1:0-2670 GCA_050263355.1 Acidobacteriota bacterium | reverse complement strand
CCGCATACTGGCTCTGTCAGCACAACCGAAGAAGTGAATCGTCGCTCAACCATAATCAATCAGAAAGGAAATGAAATATGTCATCACAGATCACCGCCACTCAGAAAATCAGAGGCTCAGTGGGGCGTCGCGCTGCATTATTGGCTGATCGCATTGAGGAAGGCGCTGCCCTCTTGGCTGCCTTTGTAGAAGGACTCTCGGAAGAGGAATGGTGCGCACCAGTGTCGGCTACGGACCGTCGTTCGGTTGGCCTAATCGTGCACCATGTTGCCAGCATGTACCCGATCGAGATTGATGTCGCACGGGCAATCGCCAGCGGGAAGGCTGTTACAGACGTCACGTGGGATGCGGTCGCCAAGTTGAACGCAAAGCATGCCCACGAGCATGCGGCGGAAACGAAGGCCACCGCGCTCGAACTCTTGCGTCGGCACAGTCTTGAGGCGGCCAATGCAGTACGCGCGTTCACGGATGAAGAAGTAGATTGCGCGGCTGCGTTTTCGCTGAGCTTCGGCGCGCCTGTCACGGCGCAGTTTGTCATTGAGGATCACGCACTACGGCACAGTTGGCACCACTTGGCGCGTATCCGCATAGCTTTGGGCCGGTGATTTCGCAGCCTGTGGTGCCTGATCACTAATTGGGGTTTGTGCAAGACTCCAACGCGACTTGGCGCGGCAGCCGATTTGCCCAAACGCAACACAGAAATCATGCGGACACCGAGATTAATGGCCGTGCTCGCGCATCCCGATGACGAATCCTTGGGGGTGGGGGGCACGCTGGCAAAATACGCATCCCAAGGCATTGACGTCTTTCTGCTAACCGCCACTCGTGGCGATAGTGGCCGCTTCCGGGGCCACCGTCTAGAGGATCGTCAGCATCCCGGCCCATTGGCGCTGGCGAACATCCGTGAGAGTGAACTGCGCGCCGCCGCCTCAGCCTTGGGTGTGCGCGAAGTCTCAATCCTCGACTACCGCGATCAGCAACTCGACCGAGCGAACCCCCGCGAGGCTGTTGCCGCCATTGCGGGACACCTCAGACGGGTCCAGCCCAACGTAGTCGTGACGTTCGGACCCGACGGTGCTTACGGGCACCCTGATCATATTGCGATCTCGCAATTCACCACGGCGGCCATCGTCGCCGCAGCCGACCCGGCCTATCCATGCAATGGAATCGAGGCGGTGCAGTCGCATGCGGTGTCGAAGCTTTACTATTTGGCCTGGCCGGAATCAACCTGGAGAGCTTACCAGTCAGCTTTCCGAAAATTGGTCTCGAAGGTCGACGGCATTGAACGGCAGGCCGTACCTTGGCCAGACTGGGCGATTACCACAGTGATTGATACACGCAGCTTCTGGTCGACAGTGTGGGGGGCGATCTGCTGCCACGAATCACAGGTGAGCGCGTACGAGCGGCTGAAGGACTTGTCGCCCGACGATCACGAAGCGTTGTGGGGACGGCAATCATTTTATCGGGCATTCAGCACTGTGACTGGCGGGCGCGTGCCTGAGACAGATCTCATGGAAGGGATAAATACGTGACCAAAGAATCGGCAGTAAAGGAGTCATTCGTGAGTGGCGATGCTAGCCGGCATGCGCCGCTCGCGATGGACGCTGCGACATTCCGCAAATTGGGACATCGACTCGTAGACCAGCTCGCAGGATTCCTGGAATGGTTGCCGTCTGGTCCTGTGACCCGTGATGAATCCCCGTCGGTCGTGCGCGACGCACTCGACCTCACAGGGCCACTCCCGGAAATAGGGACGGACCCTGGGCCGCTGTTGGAAGAGACGGCACAGCGGCTTTTCGCCCACTCGCTATTCAACGGACATCCGCGTTTCTTCGGATACATCACCGCGCCGCCGGCACCGATCGGGATTCTCGGGGACTTTCTCGCAGCAGCGGTGAACCCGAACGTTGGCGCATGGACACTCTCGCCGGCCGCCACCGAGATCGAGTCTCAGACCGTCAGATGGATCGCGGAGCTCATTGGCTACCCCGTCAATTGCGGTGGGCTGCTCCTCAGCGGTGGCAATATGGCGAACTTCGTCTGCTTCCTAGCTGCGCGCACCGCCAAGGCGGGCTGGGATGTACGCAAGTACGGCGTTGCTGAAGATTCGGGGCGCAAACTTCGCGTGTACTGTTCGGGCGAAACGCACACGTGGATTCAAAAGGCCACAGACCTTGGCGGCCTCGGTACGGAATCGATCCGGTGGATCGCCACCGATTCCAAATTACGCATGGACGTTTCGGCGTTACGCCGTCAGATCGAAGCGGATACCGCCGCGGGAGATGTGCCATTTCTGGTCGTGGGAACCGCGGGATCGGTCAGCACAGGAGCCGTAGATCCTCTGCCGGAAATCAGCGCGCTCTGCAAGCAATACGGCCTGTGGTTCCACGTTGATGGAGCCTATGGTGGCTTTGCGGCTGCCGTTCCCCAGGCGCACGATGATCTACGTGGATTGCCCCTAGCCGATTCTGTCGCGGTTGATCCGCACAAATGGCTCTACGCGCCGCTCGAAGCCGGATGCGCACTGGTACGCGATCCGGAAATGCTGCGCGCGGCGTTCGCGTATCACCCTCCTTACTACCATTTCGCGGAGCGGGTGACGAACTATGTCGATTATGGGCCCCAGAACTCGCGAGGCTTCCGTGCCCTGAAAGTCTGGCTTGCCCTAAA
>JBLNFC010000210.1:0-4563 GCA_050263355.1 Acidobacteriota bacterium | reverse complement strand
AAGGGATCGCCGAAGTTTGCCGGGGTCGCGGCGGCCAAAACGTAGAGCCAGCGAGGAGTAATGACAGCTGTTCCGAAGGACACACCGCTTGGATTAATGAGATGAACGCGCACGCCGCTTCGACTCCTGGGCTCAGTCCCGAAAGAGGCTGGGCAGCTGGGATTTGTCACGATTGGTGCCAGTTTATGCTGATGAGCGACAGGCCGCAATTATAGCTGCTGAAATCAGGGATTCGGCACGTAAAACTTTTGTCTGCTCTGTTAGACGAAAAACACTGGGCTGACGCGAGTTGCTAAAATCCACCCCGGGAGGAATCCGATGCGCAAGAAGATCGTTGTAGTGGCATTTGCCGTGATCACGGCTGTGGCTGTTGCCCCAGCGCAGCAAGGAAAGTGGGCTGCAGCCGATGACCCAAGCGCAAAGTACATTATCGATAAGGAGCGGCAATGGGCGGAGTCCGCATGCACGCATAGCTCAGTGGCGGAGTTCCTGGCCGAGGATTTTCAAGGAACTGCTCCCGATGGCAAGCGCTATGACAAAGCTCAAGCGCTGGACAATGAGAGCTCAGTAAGCGAGCGCGACTGCCGCTTAGACGGGGCGAAGGTGCGCCTTTTCGGCGAAGATGTTGCGCTGGCGTTTGGAAGCGAGCGCGCCGTCCGCAAGCCGAAAGATGGTAAAGAGTTTATGCGCTGTCTTGTCTGGACCGACACATGGCTTAAGCGGGAAAACAAGTGGCAGATCGTTTCGGCCCAAGATACTCAGGTACCCTGCCAATGACTTGCAAGAAGATCGGAACGGCTATCTCTGTTCTCCAGCGCCGTCGCCTGGCGGAGCAGCGGGCGCAAGCGGCAGCCTGGTGATGTCTTTCAGCATTTGCTGCTCCTGCGGTGAAAATCGCGAGCGGAAATCAGGAGACTCGAGCGTCTGCTGACGTTGGGCCGGTGGCATGCCGCGCAGATTACGAATCGCGCTTTCCACCATCTGTCGGCGATCGGGAGGCAGGCCCCTCATTTGTTGGAACAGGCCACGCGCCTCCTGCTTCTGATCGGGAGTAAGGTGCTCCCAGGTTTCCATTCGATTCAGAATCCGACTCTGTTGCTGGGGTGGCAGAGTGCTGAAGCGTTGCAGCCGTTCCCGTAGCCGGTCTTGCCGTTCGGCAGGGAGGCGGCGAAATTGTGGATCACTGTTCAGCGCTTTCTGCTGGTCCTGAGGCGGGACGTCTTTGTACTTCCGCAGCCAGTCTCCGGCATGGTGCTGCTGCGCAGGTCGGTTCTGTGGACGATTTGTGTTAGGCCGGTTG
The DNA here is from genome assembly GCA_050263355.1 of Acidobacteriota bacterium. GTDB lineage: Bacteria > Acidobacteriota > Terriglobia > Terriglobales > Acidobacteriaceae > Gp1-AA122. The sequence continues at coordinate 3,263 of JBLNFC010000210.1, read as the reverse complement.
GGCTTTTGTGCTGAGCAGAGAGGCACACCCATCGCCAGCGCAAGACCGGCGATGCAGCTTAGTAGCGGTTTGGTCTTCCCCCTGCTCACGTGATCCCCGCCTGACTGCGCCAAAGTTACTTATGGATTTGCAGTTACGTCGAGCTGAACCTGCAAATCGTCGAGTACGTCAAACTCCGAGTACAAATCGTTGTTCTTGTCGAGCTGTTGCAAATCGCTCACAGCTGTTCCGGGACTCGACTGAGGGTCAGCCTTACTGCGGAACAACGTCAGACTTATGCTGAGCGCTACGAGAAGGGTGGCGACAAGTGCCAACGCAGGCCGGCGAATCCAAGCCAGCCAGCTCTCAGGCGCTTTTTCTTTTTCTTCTTTCAAACGCGCATGGAGCCGCGTATCAAAATAAGGCGAAGGCTCGGGAGCCTGCCATTCGTCCAGCAATGCCATCGTCTTCTGCACCTGCTCGAGCTTCTCTGCGCAGGCTGTGCAGTTGCGAAGATGATTTGCATTCTCGCCGGAAACCGGGACAAGTCCCAGAGCCAGATCCGGCATGACTTCCTTCATTTCCTTACACGTCATAACCACCATCCCTAAATAAAGCTTTTCAGCTGCTCGCGCAGCGTCTCGTACGCGCGGAACAGTAACGACTTCGTGGCGGACTCACTCAATTTCAGTACTTCGGCAATCTGCTTGTAATCCATCTGCTGGTACTTATGCATAAGTACGGCGATGCGCTGCCGCTCAGGCAATTTCTGCACGGTTTCTCGGATCGCCATCAGCCGTTCGCGACGCACCAGCTTCTCTTCGACGCTTAGCGACGAGTCGGCTACATCCATGCTCGCGCCGGTCTCTTCGTCCGGTTCATCAAGGCTTACCATCGTCTCGGGACGCTCGTGTCGAGTGTCGCGGGCGTGATTGACCGCGAGATTCGTGGCAATACGATAAAGCCAAGTCGTGAACTTTGCACTCGGCTCATAGCTGCCGCGTGAGCGGTATACGCGCAAAAACACTTCCTGGGCCAGGTCCTCGGCCGCAGCCGAGTTGTGCGCCATGCGGTACATGAAGTTGATCATGGCACGGCGATACTTCTGAACCAGGTAATCGAAAGCCGAGTCGTCTCCCGCCTTCACCCGCAGCATCATCTCGGCGTCCGTCAGGCCCTCGGGCCCGCTGGGCGACTGCGGCACGGCTGAAGCCATGGAGAGCAGCCCTCGATCTATGGCTACACTGCTCACACTTGTTTGAACCCCGTTTTTGCCGGAAAGTTGCGTTGGGTCAGGTCCGTCTTGATGCCCGGAAGTGCCTGCAGCAGAAGGGGGTACGGGCGGGTCCGCGGATGGGAACTTTCCCGGCATGGGTCGCAAATGAGAAGGCGGAGGTATCGGGTCACAAAAACTCGCCAAGCCGCCCTTCCACAGGCTACCACGTGGCTCAGCGGCGGGGAACTGGTTGGTTTGCTAGAATATAGCCCTCCCAACGAGATGGGCGCTTAGCTCAGTTGGTTAGAGCGCGTGCTTCACACGCACGAGGTCGCAGGTTCGAGTCCTGCAGTGCCCACCATCTCAGCCCCAGTGCGTTTAGGAGGTTGCCGCTCCGGCTCGGGATTTCGCACGGACTCCCGTTGCGCTTAAGGCCGCTATATGGCTCAGGTGGAGTGCTAATCCTGCTCGGCCCACCGCATTGGCAGAGCCAGTGCTTGCTTGTAGGTGAGGACTCGAATGTGTCCCTCTGAACATTTGCACACAGCGGTGTCGCCGGGAACTTCCGCAGGCTTGGAAGTATCCATCCGGAGGACAGTGACCCTCTCACCACAACTCTCGCACGTAAATCCGACGCATAAGAAGTTTGGCATGGCTTACCGATTCACCTTGCCTTCTGCTCTCGTCATGAAAGCGTTTCGCAATCGCTCACAGCTTACGCGCTCTGCTGCCGTCTTACACGTGTTGGTTGTGGCTCGCGGTTTTCATCTCGCGCGTCGAATGCGAGTTCCAGTTCTTCCGCAAGCTCTTGAAGTTTCCTGGGGTCTCGCTCTCGGGGAAGCTTCGTCTGCAATTTCGCGCCATGGCCGAAAAGGTCTGCCATTCCGACATGATGCACCTTTTTCGCGGACATGTGTGTACGTCATTAGAGCAGACCTGCAAATCTTGCATGCGCCACCATTCGCTGAGCTGCTCTCTCACTAGAGTCAGCGCATCAGAGTTGCCCTTCCTATGTCTCTCGGTGCGGGCCTGCTGCTAGAGTTTCCTGCGGTACTGCCGATGGTAGTACGTGGCCACCAATCTACCGCGAGCCGAAGTGTCGTCTGAGCAGTCGGGCAAACCGCAACCAACCCGCTTTGTTGCTCGCCAGCCAATTTTTGACCGTACACTGCGCGTAATCGGCTACGAACTGCTATTTCGAGACGGCATTACGAACCACTTTACAGCTTCCGACGTGGATGCGGCTTGCCGCACTACTCTCGACAGTTCCTGGCTGATGGGATTGGATGTTCTGTGCGCAGGAGCACTGGCTTTCGTGAATTGCACGCGGGAGGCGTTGCTCGCCGGATATCCTACGCTCTTGCCGCCACACGCGACCGTCGTCGAGATACTGGAGAATGTGTCACCGGCACCGGAAATCTTCTCCGTCTGTCGTGATCTGAAGAGAGCCGGATACCTCATCGCACTCGACGACTTTGTTCCCAATGACTCTCGCGAGCCGTTGGTGCAAGTTGTTGACATGATCAAATTAGAGCTTCCGGCCACACCAAGGAAGTATTGGCGACAACTCGTGGACCGGTACGAGAGACAAGGCGTTCGCATGCTCGCCGAGAAGGTCGAAACTCACGATGAATTCCTTGCCACCCAGGAGGCTGGGTTTACTTATTTTCAGGGTTACTTCTTTCAACAACCGGTGACTCTCAGCACTACTGAAGTGCCGGCCAGCGAATTTAATTATCTGCGGATGCTGCAGGCTGCTTTTCGCCCGGTGCTCGATTGGGACGTTCTGGAGTCCCTGGTCAAGCAGGAACCCTCGCTGTGCTATCGGCTGCTGCGCTATCTCAACTCGCCTGCATTCGGATTACTGAATGAGATACGGTCGGTGCGCCATGCGCTCACCATTCTAGGAGAACGTGAGATTCGGAAATGGATATCGGTAGTAGCAACTCTGGCCATGGGCAGTAGAAAGCCCGGAGAGCTGGTGCAGACGGCACTGCTTCGCGGACATTTTTGCGAGCTTATCTCCCGCCAGCTGCATCAAAGAACCTCGGATGCTTTTATTCTTGGT
>JBLNFC010000209.1:0-2893 GCA_050263355.1 Acidobacteriota bacterium | reverse complement strand
AATTGCACATCTGGGTATGGAAAACCCTGGACTTCTTCCGATATCGGCATCGCGGCCCGACCAACCTGAGTTGCCGTCGCTCCAAGAAACGGCGAACTCATTGCCGAATTCTCCAGCATGGCGAGATGAGGATGCAGGAGAAAACTGCGAACTGGAAACTGAGAACTGAGGACGCGACCCACAAACTCAACCTGAGAACCTGAATGCCCTGTCCACAATCGTGACAATTTTTCCGGTAAATTCTGCCGGAGCGGATCTTCATAGCGACCGAGATTTCCACGGATGCGACGGCAAAAGCGCATCTCAGGATCGGAAGCCCATTTGCTCTGACCAACGTTAGGCGACGCAAAAATAATGGAGAACTTGATATGCAAACGCGGTTGAGTCCAGCACATCCTGAGAACGACAGGCTGAGTGTGTCCGATCTACAGGAAAGAATTCGTAATCGGGCTTACGATCTCTACCAAAAACGTGGCGCGAGCGACGGGCAGGCTCTGGACGATTGGCTACAGGCGAAAGCCGAGGTTCTGGGCGTAGTTGCTCCCCAGGAACACTAGCCCAGCGCACGCGATCAGCCGGCACAAGCCCACGCAAGAAAGAGATAGAGGTTGCTGGCCGCCCGGGCTCCGCATCCAGGGTGGAAGAGCGGCGCGTTAGCGCCGCGTCACGCATCACCTCACGACGGCTTTAGCCCCGGAGAGCGATCACCCACCTGCTTACCCTGCTGCGACCTTGCGCCTCGACTCCGCCGCTGGTTTGGAATTCGATTGCAGCCGTGCTTGCGGTCGAATTCCGTAGATATCCTCCACGGTTGCACGAAGGATCTCGGCTACGCTCCATGCCTGCGCGATGCAGCCAACCGGACGATGAGGCGCATCTCCTTCGAAGATTTCGGAAATCTGTCCTAACCCGGCCTCGGAGAGATGTTCTTTGAACGCAGCCAGCCATTGCTCCGCTTGCCGCCGCGCCGCCTCGTTCCCACCGTTCACCTTGGTGTACGCGGTAATGAATGGCCCCATGAGCCAGGGCCACACCGTCCCTTGGTGATAGGCGCCATCCCGGTTCAGCGGATCCCCCGTGTAGCGTCCTTTGTATTGTGGATCGCTCGGCGCAAGGCTGCGCAGCCCGTAGGGTGTCAACAAGTGCTGCCGCACGGTCTCCACCACCAGTTTCGCCCGCTCAGCACTGAGCATGGAGTGGGTCAGGCTCACCGCAAAAATTTGATTCGGACGAACACTCGCATCTGGTGGACCGCCGTTCACCACGTCGTACAAGTACCCACCCTTCTCATTCCACAGCAGCTGATTGAAACTCCACTTCGTGAGCGCGGCCATGCCGTTGTAACGCTTGCGACCACTCTCATCGCCCACTCGAGCGGCAATCTCTTCCATGATGCAAAGCGCGTTGTACCACAGCGCTTGAATTTCCACCGGCTTTCCGCGGCGCGGGGTCACCACCCAATCCCCGACCTTTGCGTCCATCCAAGTCAGCTGCACGCCTGCTTCACCCGAACTGAGCAGCCCGCTTGCATCCAGCTTGATCCCGAACCTGGTTCCGCGCACGTGCCAGGCAATGATGTCAGTGAGCACGGTGTAGAGTTCCTCTTGAACAAAGGCCAGATCGCCGGTGTACGCCAGGTACGCACGAATGGCTTCAAAGAACCACAGAGTCGCATCCACGGTGTTGTATTCCGGTGTCTCACCAGCATCCGGGAAACGATTCGGCAACATGCCCCGGTCAACGCTCCTCGCGAACGTACGCAAAATCCCGCGGGCCATATCGTAGCGCCCAGTCGGCAGCGTGAGGCCGGGCAGCGCAATCATCGTGTCGCGTCCCCAATCGCTGAACCAGTGATATCCCGCAACCACGCTCTTTTGATCGCCACGCGAGACGATGTACTGCTCCGTGGCCGCGGTCAGAGCTGTCACAAAATCATCCTGCACCGGAGAGCGCATGGACGCAGCCTGACGACGCGAAATCTCCTTCCGGCGATATTCCTTCGCGGCACTCACATGATGTGGCTCAGTGGAAGCGATGATGGTCGCCCGCAATTCTGAATTCAAGTTAAAGCGCAGCACACAGGGGTTGAACAGATCTTCTCCAAAATCCAGCCCGCGTTCACGCTCGGCTTCATATTCAAAGTTGCGATACCAGTCCCCTGTGTTTTCGACCATGCTTGCATTACTCGCCAGGAAAACTGACGGCAGCCCATCGTAAGGAGAGAAGCTGATCAGGCCATCCTGTCGTTTAACTGTTCCATTGATTGCGCCATTCTCATGCGTAAGGCTGTGATAGTCGCGAAACGCGATCAATGGACGCAAGTGCAGTTGAACATCCGTGCCAGGATCCGCACGCGTTATCCGATATTCAACCACCGTCGTGTTCTCGCCTTGCACCATGAACACCGTTTTTTCGATTTCGATCCCGGCAACCTCAAAGAGGAAAGTGGGAAATGGATCGAGGCGGAATTCCTTCAACAACCGGAATCCTTGGGGATGGACCGCACCGGGATAGCGATTCGTTCCCAGCTCAAACTCACGGCCATTTACCACCAGCGTCTCCTCAAGCTTCGACAACAGAACGAACCGTCCTACTGGTGGCTTGGTCGCGGCAACCAGCAGCCCGTGGTAGCGCCGCGTGTGGCATCCCGTAATCGTCGCCGACGCGAAACCGCCAATGCCGTTAGTCTCCAGCCATTCACGACCGGCAGTGGCGTCCAGGTTGTTACAAACTGTTTCTCCGAATCGAATCATGTCACGCTCCATCACGGCACGGCTGCAGTAGCCGCTTCGCAAAAGTCCGCCTCGCGCCTTTGCCGAGTGTCATCGATTGTCCGATTCGCCACCCGGAGAATAGTTTCACAGTTCCACACGGGAATACGGGAGAATAGATA
>JBLNFC010000208.1:0-6156 GCA_050263355.1 Acidobacteriota bacterium | reverse complement strand
CAACCGTGCAATACACGTCGGTCGCGAATAATCCGTTCGGTGTGTTGACGGCCGTTGTTGCTCCGGCCATCCTTACGAACGCGTCGTCTGTTCTGGCGCTTGGCACCAGTAACCGGCTGGCGCGCGTCGTGGACCGTACACGCGTGGTCATGGCCGAAATGTCCCACGTCGAAGCCGACAACCCCGAGTACCCGATGTGGACGGCGCAACTGAATGCCCTTCGGGTGCGTTCTCAATATCTGCTGAAGGCCTTGCGGCTCTTTTATGCTGGACTAGGCCTGTTCGGATCCGCCGCGTTCGTTTCGGTCATGGGCTCCATTGCTGCTTATTATTCGCAGAAGCTTCTGTTCGAAGCGGCTGCGGCCCTGGCAGTAGTAACTGGCGCATCTGCTGTCATAGGCCTGGCAACGGGCTGCGTTTTGATGGTCCGGGAGACACAACTGGCGGTGCGAAGCCTTGGAGAAGAGGCGAAGATCCGCATCCCAGGCATTGGAGATCGCCCACCGGCGTAGGTTCAACCTTGTCAGCATACGAAGGGGCACACGCAGTTAGCCGACTCCGCCGGGCATGCGCCTAAATGTCCAATCGGCTCAAAACCCACCGTCTTTTTCTCATCGCCATACCCCTTCCATGAAACTACAGTAACTTGGCGTACCCAAACGTGGATGTTACTCTCCGGCCAGAATCGTCAATTTCCTCCTGAGAGATACGGCCATGCGGCGATCCGTGTTGATGATGTTGTTGCTGTCGATGTCTTTGTTCATGTCGGCGAAGTCGACAACGGCTAAGTCAGGCCGAAGCAGGCAAAGTAAGTCAGCTTCGAAGACTCTGCCCCTGACCACGTCTTCCGACAAGGCGCGCGCGCTTTTTGAGAAGGGAATGCAGGATTACGAGAACCTGTACCTCGACCAGTCGACCCAGGATTGGCGCGACGCGGCTGCGGCTGATCCTAACTTTGCCTTGGCCCACGCATGGGTGGCATTCAACAGCAATCATCCCGCTGAGGTCGTGGCAGAGCGGGAAAAAGCGAAGTCTCTAGCATCCACAACCACGGCCGGTGAGCAGTTGATGATCAAGTGGATTGTGGATGTGCAGGAAAACAATTTCGTGCCGGGCATCGCTGCGATGAACGATATGTTGGCGATGTATCCGAAAGACAAGCGGCTGATTTACCTGGCCGCCAACTGGCTTATGGGCGAGAACGACAACGAACGGGCGCGAACACTCTGCGAACGCGCCTTGCGCATCGATAAGGACTATCCCGCCGCATTGAACGATCTGGCATATGCATATGCGCGAGTAGGGAATTTCCCTCCAGCATTTGTCGCCATGGACCACTACACGAAGGTTCTGCCTGACGAGCCCAATCCGCAGGACTCGTATGCCGAAATTCTGCGCATGTCCGGCAAATTCGAAGCTGCGCTCGATCACTATCGAGCCGCCCTGAAGATCGATCCCAAGTTTTACACTTCACAACTCGGCTTGGGCGACACTTATGCGCTCATGGGCGACGAGGAACGCGCGCGCGCCGAGTATCAGAAGGCGATTGATGAAGATCCTAACGAAGCGAATCGGGTGAATACCGCTCTGCAATCGGGCATGACCTGGGTTCGTGAAAATAAGTTGGAGGAGGCCGACAAAGCCTTCGCTGCCGTGGCGCAGCAAGCGCACGAGAAGGGCTTAAACCTCATGGAAGCCCGTGCGCATCGGTTCATGGCGATGTACCAGAGGGAAGATAAGTCTGCGCTCGCTCATCTGGAGCAGGCCGAATCAGCCTTAAGCCACCACGACATTTCCGAATGGGAGCGCCAGGAAGAACGGGCGCGGATTCTGCGGGTGCGAGTTTCCCGCGCTCAGAACTCCGGAAACCACAAGTTAGCTAATAAGAGCTTGCGGCAGTTGGAGACGTTGGCGAAGGAAAGCCGCAATACGGTCATCCTGCAGTCCTATCATGCTGCGGCCGGAATGCTCGATATGGCTCAGGAGAAGTATCAGGAAGCGATTTCGAATCTGCAGGAAGATGGGAATGATCCGGTATCGCTGGAGTTGCTGTCGCGCGCTTATCAGGCGACCGGCGCATTGGATGAACAACACACCATCCAAAGCAAATTAAGAGCGATTAATATGCCCACGCTCGAGCAGGCGCTGATCGTGGTCCCTGCCCGCGCACAGCGGCCGGTTTACTAGGCCGACTCCGGGGCAAGCCCCCGTTGCTTTGGAGACGCTTTCGCGGCCTTGAAGGGCCGCTTTTCCACTACTCTTAACGGCCCGGAACGGCCACTCTTCCACAAGCGAACGGTTCCAGAAGACGCGTCCACAAAGGCCGTCTTCGAAGGACGCCGCTTTAGACGAGAACCCCTCCCAGCTTTTGGCAGCGGGAGTCGTTCCGTGATAGCCTCGTGGCACCTCTTGCCATGACCCAACAGAAAAATGACAAGCGTTCCCGTGCGCGGGTACCGGTGCGACTGCCGGTCACGATCAAAGCCAAAGATGGCAGCGTGCAGGAGACCGCTACGACGCGGGATCTCAGCTCCGCGGGCGTGTTCTTGTACACCAACTCTGCCATCGCCGAGGGTGCAGAATTGGAATTAGTGCTGGTGCTTCCGGCCGAACTGACCTTCGGCGAGAGACGCTGGGTTTGCTGTCAGGCATCGGTGGTGCGAGTGGAAAATTCTGCCGGAGTGGGCAATTTTGGAGTTGCCGCGCGGATTGATCGCTTCGAGGTGTTGCCAGAAATCTGAAGAAGTTCTAATCGTTTTGCCTCAGGAAAACTGCCGGACCCTCGATGCAGGGTGCGGATACCGAAAAGATAATCAGTAGTACAGCGTTTCCCAGAGCAAAATGCACCACCACTCGTGCAGAATGCCTTCACGTGGCCAGCATAAGCATCGGCGAAGGTCACGAATTCTCTTTTCAGCTCAAAGGGCACAATGCAATAATGTGCGGCCCAGGAATTGCAACCTCGCGCTTCGTGTAATCTGAAATCAGGCAGGTTCGAAATTATGTGGATGGAAAAACTGTCCAATGGCGTCCTCTGCATCCAGACGGCGCTGGGACCCCGTTACATCAGTCCATCATTCTGGCAGCGCTTTTATCTAACTTGGGTATTCCGGAATTTCGGTTCATTACCGGAGCAAGTGCTCAGTGGGCGCCAGCGCCGGTTGGTAACTGAACTGTGCCGCGCGCAGAACTTCATAACTCCAAGCTTTACAAATGGTTTGCTGGATGCGCCCATTATCGGCATCGTCGAGCGACGTCCCTCGATGCTGGTGGAGGAAGTTCCCCGCAGGCGGCCAGCCGCAGTGGCCGAGCCGAGCGGTGCGTCGCTAGCTGATCAGCAGGGCTCTTGAGCAGCGCGGGCGAATGATGCGCAACTGAGCAGCGGGCTTTCTTTTGCTCGATTCCGCGCATTAGAGATCCCATCATCGCGGTTTCAACTCGGGAATATTTTCTCTCATTGGGAATCCGGACCTCTCGCCTGGTCCTCCCACGCTGCACGGCTGAAGTTCTGCGCTGCGTTATTTACCGAGGTAGAGATTCGGGAACTGTTCCCGAAGGTGTGCCACCTTGGGAGGGTCGTTAAAGAAGATATACGGGTTCTCCGGATGACGCAACGCATAGTCCTGGTGGTAAGCCTCCGCCGGGTAAAATGCGTTCAGCGCCACGACTTCCGTCACAATGCGTGCATGGAAAACTTTGGCCTTCTCGAGTTGTGAAATGTACTCTTGGGCGATTCGTTTTTGCCCTTCACCGTTGTAGAAGATCACGGAACGGTATTGACTTCCTTCGTCGGGTCCCTGGCGGTTCAATTGCGTGGGATCGTGGGCCACCGAGAAGAAGACTCGAAGCAGTTGGCCGTAAGTGAGTTGCGAAGGATCGTAAACGATTTTCACTGATTCGGCATGACCGGTGTCTCCGGTGCTTACCAACTCATATTGTGCGGTATTGGCCGAGCCGCCCGAGCAGCCCGATGTGGCGCTGATGACACCTTTAAGCTGCTGAAAGACCGCCTGCACTCCCCAAAAGCATCCACCTGCTAAAACGGCCGTCTCCTGACCCGTCGGGGCTGCAATCGAATTGTCGACGGCCGGGCTTGGAATTGCAGAACTGGAGCTGCTGGCAAGACAAGCTGGCACAGCGGTGACTGTGAGTGCTACAAGCATCAGAGATAAACGCGCAAAATGGCGAAACATAGGACCTCCGATAAAGGCGCGGGCGAATGAGCCCTGGGGTGTTAGAGTCCCCAACGCAGCAAAAGTTGCATTCCACCGATTTGCAACGCAGCGAAACTTTCCCGTGGGATGAACATCTGTGTTACGAGGCTGGTAACTCCAGTATGAAAACTCTGCTCCTTTCACTCCTTTTCACGGCAACTGTCCCCATGACGTCATTGTTAACTAATGGATCGAAAGCCGACGCGGTGGGTACGATGCGAACTCCTGTGCTGATAGAGTTGTTTACTTCCGAGGGCTGTTCCAGTTGTCCTCCCGCTGACACGCTGTTGCAAAAGCTGGACCAGCAGCCGATAGCGGGCGCTGAACTGATCGTTCTCAGTGAGCACGTAGACTACTGGAACCACATCGGGTGGAAAGATCCCTATTCTGCTCGCTTCTACAGCGAGCGGCAAAGTGCGTACGGTAGGCGTTTTGGATTGGACAGCGTTTACACGCCGCAAATGGTAGTGGATGGGATGAGCGAATTTGTGGGTAGCAATACTTCATTGGCGAACCAGGCATTCGAGAAGGCGCTGCACCGTCCGAAACTTCCCGTGCGTTTGTCTTCGATCTCGCTCACGTCGCACCTTCTAACGGGTCATTTGGAAACCGGGAGTCTCGACAAGTCCTACGGTACGGGCGATGCCGACGTGTACCTTGTGCTTGCCCTGAACCGAGCGGAGTCGCGAGTTTCGGCAGGCGAAAATGCGGGACATAATCTACAGCACGTTTCCGTGGTGCGAAGAATTAGCAAAATCGGCGCGGTTAAACAAGGGCAAGCCCTGTCGCAGGAAGTTCAGGTCAAGGTTGGACCAGGAGAAGACTCCGACAACCTGCGATTGATTGCCTTTGTACAGGAATCCCGACAAGGACGCGTACTCGGAGCGGCTGCCGTCCGAGTGAATGCAAGGTGACGCAGCCTTGTGAAGATCTTTGAGTCCGTGCAGCTGCGCGCCAGCAAAGATAAAGAGTTCTTCTCGTTTGCGGCACTCACCGAGCAGGGAAGTGGGAGTTGGCAAGCGGCAAAACTTGGAATCCCCCCAAACATGAAGATCGGAGCATTCTATGCAAGGCAAGGTTGTGCTGGTTACGGGAGCGAATGGCGGTCTGGGAACCTACGTTACCCGGGCATTTCTAGGCGCAGGTGCGACGGTCATTGGCACCTCGCGGAAGATCCAGCATTCAGAATTTGATCACCCGAACTTCAAGGCGGTACCCGGGGAGCTCTCGACCGCTGACGGCGCCAAAGCTGTCATTGATCAGGCGCTGGCCTTTGGTGGGAACATCGACGTGTTGGCCCATACGGTTGGTGGATTTGCTGGCGGCAAGTCGGTAACGGACACGGACGACGCGACCTTCCAAACAATGTTGGATGTCAACTTGAACAGCACATTCTATCTTCTTCGAGCTGCGCTGCCGTCCATGCGGAAGACGGGCAACGGCCGCGTGATAGCAATCGGAAGTCGGGCAGCGCTCGAACCAGGAGCGAACGTGGGCGCCTATAGCGCATCGAAGGCCGCCATGGTCTCGTTGATAAAAACTGTCGCGCTCGAAAACCAGGATGCCGGTCTGACCGCGAATGTGATCTTGCCGGGCACAATGGATACGGCCGCCAATCGCAAGGCCATGCCGCAGGCCGACTTCTCGCAGTGGGTGCATCCATCGACTGTTGCCAGCCTGATGCTTTGGCTGGCGCGTGACGCAGGAAAGGACGTGAACGCTGCCGTGATCCCAGTGTATGGGGCGGCATGATTGAGCTTCGAGTTCATTGGGGTGTCGCGCTGACGCATCTTTTTTTTCTGACGCACGAAAAGGTGAGTCGCTCAAGGCCAATTTGATCTGTGGTAGGCTATAAAGAAGAGGTCGGGCGCGTAGCTCAATTGGCAGAGCAACTGACTCTTAATCAGTAGGTTGAAGGTTCGATTCCTTCCGCGCTCACCAT
>JBLNFC010000207.1:0-2851 GCA_050263355.1 Acidobacteriota bacterium | reverse complement strand
GGAGAGAATCCGCCTGCTCAAGTTTGCCGAGCTTCTGGTAGATGCCGCCAAGATTTTCATAGAGCTCCGATTGGAGCCTGGGATCTGTATTTAAGGTCTGGGCCTCCTGCACGCCGCGGTCGACCAGCGTCACTACGCGCAATGAATCGGATGGTCCGGCAGCCTCGTCGCCGCCTTCAAACAGATTCAACATGAAATTCTGAATGCGGTGGGTCCTGGCTGCCTCCGCAAGTGCGGCGTTCCGGGCCCTAGTAAGGCGAACAGTAAAAAAGACAACCATCCCGATGATCGTAAAAGCTACGGCCGCACTCAGCGCCACTGCGCGTTGATTGCGCCGAACAAATTTTTCCAATCTGTATCGCAAGCTGTCGGGACGTGCTTCCAGTGGCTCTGCAGCCAGGTAGCGATCCACGTCCCGTATCAGCGCTTCGACCGAGCGGTAGCGACGTTCGTAGTCCTTGTGCATCGCGGTGAGACACAAGACGTCCAAATCGCCCCAACTGGTCTTGCTCACGAAAGAAGCAGCCGGAACATCTTTCTTTGATCGGGCGATGGATGACGGCTTTCCGGGTTGGTGTTCGGTGATGATGATCGCCGCTTCCGCTGGGGTAAGATTCGACAGATCAAAGGGAAGCTGCCCAGTGAGCAATTCGAACAGGATTACTCCAAGAGCGTATACGTCCGTCTGGATGCCTACTCGATCGCCGCGGATTTGTTCGGGAGCCGCATAGGCCGGCGTCATCAGGCGCAGGCCCGTCATGGTTTGGTTAACCGAGGTATCAAGACTTTCCAGTTGCTTGGCAATCCCGAAATCGAGGAGTCGAATGGTACCGTCATCCTTTACAAGGATGTTCGACGGCTTGAGATCGCGATGTATAACCGCATGCCCGTGAGCATACTGAACCGCCTCGCATACTGCGCGAAACAAGTTCAGGCATTCCTCGATCGAGCTGTTGTGCTGGCTGCAATAATCTGTCAGCGGCACACCTTCGACATACTCCATCACAAACCATGGAGTGCCATCGGCGAGTGCATCCGCATCGTAGAGCCGAGCGATAGCGGGATGATTGAGCTGAGCCAGAGTACGTTGCTCGCTGGCAAATCGTTCGCGACGCGCGGGTGAAAGCCATGCGTCTCGCAAAACCTTGAGGGCGACCAGGCTGCCGAGGTCCCTGCGCTGGGCGAGGTAAACAACGCCCATGCCGCCTTCGCCGAGAACCCGGAGCACTCGATAGGGACCGAACTCCCGGGCTACCAGTGACGATGCATTTTCATCGAGTAGGTGGTTGGCGAGCTGTGCCATACCGCGGTCGAGGACAGAAGTTTCGCGGCCATCTTCTTCCAGCATCGCCAATACATCAGTCATCAGAGAGATGTCATCGCTGCAGGCAGACCTGAGGAAAGCATGCTGTTCGGCTTCTGGCAAGGCTGCGGTATCGTGAAACAGAGCCTGGATTCGCTCCCAACGAGAACTGTCCATCTTCAATTTCCAATTTTGCGTGCAGATCGTGACGAGTTAGTGAACGTTTCGAAGCGTGTGCGCCAGCCAAGCTTTAGCGGCTCGCCAATCCCGAAGAATGGTGGCCTCGGAGACTTCGAGCAATGCGGCAGTCTCGGCGATGTCAAGCCCTCCGAAAAATCGGCACTCCACCATCATGGCTTGTCGTGGCTGAACCCGAGCCAACTCCTGCAGCGCGGACTCGAGGGCCAGCAATTCCTTTCCGCAATTCGCGCTCTGCATGATTGACTCATCAAAGGTGATCACGCTTATATCATCAGCGCCTCCGCGCTTGTGCGAGTGACGGCGTCTGGCCGCCTCAACCAGTAATTGACGCATGGCGCGAGCAGCGATGCGCTTGAAATGCAAGCGGGGTGCAGAAGCTACGCCGGGAGAGTTGGCCAATTTCAGCCAAGCTTCGTTGACCAAGGCCGTAGGACTCAGTGTCACACTAGGATCGCCGCGCCGCACGCTGTAAGCCAGGCGCCGCAATTCCTCATAGGTCAGACTGAAGAGATTATCGAGCGCCTGCCGTGCCTCGGCCCGTGATGAGACAGGAATTGCACCTGAATCGCCCGGCACAGCTTGGCTAGCCGGCTCAGAATTCCGCTGCGACATGGCATTTTCCCCGGCGCATTCCGCGCAGTTGAGTGGAGGGCCGCCCGGAAGGCAGGATGGGGGCTGTCGCTGGGGGATTGCGTGCTGCCCGCCCGGGAACCGGGGAATGCTACCACTCGGCCCAGACACATACAACTGTTTTCCAGTTCACCTGCGAGGCTGGCCAGGAATGGTGTCCCGATGACGGTTTTTTCTGAGTATTTGCGCAATGCGAAGTGAAAGGCAAAACCCAGGTTAGCGGAACGTCTGTTGCAGCACATGCTTTGCGCCTTGAATGGTTCGCGCCCGTCGCGTGCTCGGAAAGGAGGCCCATGGCCAAGCGAGGTAAGGTCTTACGAGATCCGAATGCCGGACCTGGGCTGATGATCGTGGAAGGACAGCAGCATGCATTCTTCCTGGAAGGATTTTGGCAATCTGAAGTCCCGCCCAAACCGGGTCTCGCAGTGGAAGTCGAGTTCGACTCGCAAGGCAAGGTAAGTCGGATAACGGTGGTCCCGGAAGCGCAACTTGCTAAGGAACAAGCAGAGATGGCGCCGGCCGCTGCGAAGAAACGGGGAATTGCTCTGGCCTCGGCGATGGTGGGCAGGTTCGGCTTATCACAGATTCTCGCGGCAGGTCTGCTGATCTTTTCCTGGTGGTTTCTTCCGGCGGCATCCATCGAAGTGCCGTTTCTTGGGAAACTGGAGTTCACCTTCTGGCAACTCCTCGGATACCTGAACGCCAACAATCTGTCAC
>JBLNFC010000206.1:0-4569 GCA_050263355.1 Acidobacteriota bacterium | reverse complement strand
GCGGTTTACGAACTCAAGCGCCTGGCGAAAGTCGGGGAACTTGAACTCGCGTGTGAGGTGGTGTTCGTTAACAACTTGCCATTGCGGAAGCTGTCTTTGGAGCGCCGCTAATGGCTCGCCTTTCAGGGGAGGAACACCCCCTCGGCAGGGAACGCAGGTCTTTGCGGCTAAGTCGGACATGGCAAGCTCCGGTCGTGGCTCGTTGAGTGTCGCGGTTAGAAGGGGATGTCCTCATCCGTGATCGGTCCCGAACCCGCTGGCTCCGGCTCCGGCGTGCGCTGATCGAAGTGATTGGCGGATGCTCCACGTGCTCGTGAGGATCCACCCTCGTCGCCGCTGCCTTCGCCCCGTCCCCCCAGCAGAACGAGATCATTCGCCACGACTTCGGTCATGTACTTTTTCTGATTCGTATTCTTATCTTCCCACGAACGAGTCTGCAGCCGGCCTTCGATATACACCTTGCTGCCTTTCTTCAGGTATTCGCCGGCAATCTCCGCCAGCCTCTGCCAGAGCACGACATTGTGCCACTCGGTACGGTCCTGCCACTCGCCGCCCTTATCTTTGAAGCGTTCGTTGGTCGCTAACGTGAGCTTGGCGACAGCAGCGCCGCTCGGCGTGTATTTAACTTCCGGATCCTTGCCCAAGTTGCCAATAAGGATGACTTTGTTGACGCTCTTCATGAGAATGCTGCTCCTTCTGCCCCAATGATGAAACCTGGTCGCCTTGGGAGCCGGGAATCGCCAGGAGAGATACGTTGCTTTGCTGGGGCTGGAACCTCAATATAACAGAGAGCGCACGCCTGTAGCGGGGAATGACATAAGTAGACAGGGAAGTAGTTCCCGAAATGGCGGGTCACAAGGCCATGTGATTAAGGGTATAATGCCCGTCGATGGCCGCCGAAACCGAAGAAAAACAGCCTGGGATGGTGCCCGACGAGCTGAAACATGAGCCGCGTTCCAAGGGCTTGACCACCGTCCGCAAGAAGAAACCCAAAGAACTCGCCGTGATTACCGAGTGCTGTACAGGTTGCGCCGGATCGCCCGCCTGCGTCGAGTACTGCCCGGTGGAAGACTGCATGTTCTGGGTACCTGACGAAGACCATCCGCCTTTCGGGCGCATCCAGGTAGATCCGATTCTCTGCATCGGATGCAAGAAGTGCACCAGCAAAGGCCCCGACGGTTCATTCCTCGACGGCTGCCCGTGGGATGCAATTGCGATGGTGGACACGATTGACGTTGAGAAGGAAGTCGGCGTGATGCCGTATTAGCCTCATCGTCAATTCCAAAACTGCGGCAATCTGAACGCATTCACTTCGCTCGTTCGCGAATGGCTTTCTCCGTCAGCATGGCTTGCTCTCGAACTCGCTCGGGCACATCCGGCAGATCGCGTTCGTAGGCAGTAACCGCAGGCAAGTCTTCCAATTGGCCTACCAGGTACAGCGCCCGAAGCGCTTCCCAAACCTGCTCCGTGTCAGGAGCAATGACCGCGACTTCCTGGCCCTCCGCAACGGTCGCCCCGCTCTGAACCGACAAAGAACGAAGACGTCCAGTGATCGGAGAACGGATCTCGCTGGTCTGTCCCGCGGATTGGATCTTTATGAGCAGTCCACCCTGATGGACTGCCGCCGCCAGCTTTCCCGTATCCATAACTCTACCGGGATTCGGCGCCGTGATTCTGGCCGGCTGAAGCAGCGTGACGATCTGCGGCCGTCCCGTCGCATCTCCGAACCGTACTAACGAGAGCGCCGCGTTGCCCTGGACCATCAGCGAGGGGTCGTTGAGCATCTTCAACAATGCTTCATGAAAAGGTGAGGCAGTGTTGTCCTGGCCCATGACCCAGGCATCGGTATTGCGAACCTCCTCCACGGGATAGGTTGAAAGTCGAACCAGGTCGGGGTACCAGCGGTCAAGACCATGTTCGTTCTTGGCTATGCGCTCGCCAATTTGAATCAGAGCATGTTGGATATGGCGCGGATGTTTTTCGTCGTGCAGGTATTCGTTGATTTGTTTGTCCGAGAGGTGCCGCCCAAACCACGTATTCCACCAGAAGAGGAAAGGCATGAGGACGATCAGCCATGCCGTGAAGAAGAACAACAGACGTTGCCGCGTAGTCATGCGGCGGCGTGGCTTTGTTGCGCCCTGGGGCGCTTCGTTGATCTGATCGCTTGACATGGCCGCGAGAAGGACTTGGCAATATAACAGATCGTAGAGGGCGACCGATCAAGCAGGTGATGCGGTTCACTCAGCTTCGCGAACGGCTATTGCGCTACGTAGTTCCAGCTAAGACGAGCTTCTAATCCACCACGTCCGCATCTAACACTCTGTCCTGTTCCAAATAGTGCGCTACTGCATACTGGGCTAGTAATGGGCTCTGCAGCTGAATTTCTGCCCCAATCCACTCGCCTTTCAGGTGCGGAGTGCCCGCGGCATGTTTGCAGTTCCCACTTGATCCAAATTTTGGTCCGAAGGCAGCTTCCTGGATTTCATCGAATTGCTTGAGGTTGTTCCAGACCTCGTTGCCCAGCGTTCCCGAAACGTCAATCTTGAGTCTCACCTTAGACATTATGTTGATCAATCCCGAGCAGCGGTGAATGCTTCTTGACTACGTGTTCATGGTGCAAACAGGTGATACAGCATTACGTAGACGATGACGCCTGTGACTGAGACATACATCCAGACCGGGAAGGTCCAGCGCGCGATAGCGCGATGACGATCGAACCGCTCTCGCAGAGCGCGACTGAGCGTAATGATTACCATCGGTACGACCACTGCCGCGAGAATGGTATGGCTGATCAGAATACTGAAGTACACCGGACGGGACCACCCCTGTCCCTGAAAGTGCACCGAGCCGACATGAGCGTGGTAGTAGAGATATGAGACAAGAAAGGCACTGGAAGTGACTAGCGCCGCGATCATGAAGGCACGATGGATACTGATCCTGCCCCGGCCGATGAACCAGCGGCCTATAAGAAGCAACACTGCGCTGCTGCCGTTCAAAGTCGCATTGACAGCCGGGAAGATCGCGTATTCGGGTGGTACTTGCATTTCAAGGGTGCTCGTCGCGTAACCTTGGGCGCCGCGGCGCTAAAGACTGGGCTAGGCCGCTCGTCGACCAAAGGTGTGCCGCTGATCACATATCATGCTGCCGGTTTGGTCGTTCGCCGATTCACCATGATGAATGCCAGTCCGAACATGAAAGCAGAAAACAAGATCAGTGTGGCCATGGATGCGCCTAGCGCGAACGCCTCGGTGCCTGGATAAAGCAGAGTGCGGAGAGCTTCTACGCCGTAGGTGAGTGGATTCAGACGCATCAGTACACGCAACCATCCCGAAGCGCCGGTTAACGGGAACAGGGCACCAGAGAGTAACCAAAGCGGAATCAAAAAGAGATTGATGATTGCGTGAAAGGCCTGCGTCGAGTCCATGGGCCACGCGATGGCAAATCCCAGCGCTGTCAAAGCGAACGAAACCAGAAACACTACGACTACAACCAGTAGGAACTGAAGCAAGCTCATGTGCACGCCAACCAAAGGCGCGAACACGAGAAAGATCAGACCTTGAATGGCTGACAGCGTCGTGCCGCCGAGAACCTTGCCAAGCACTACAGCCGAGCGCGGCACCGGAGCTGCGAGTACAGAAAGCAGAAATCCTTCCTTACGGTCCTCGATCACCGACATCATCGTGAAAATCGATGTGAAGAGGACGATCATGATCAGAGCGCCGGGATAGAAATAATCAAGATAATGCTGCTGTCCGGCCGCTTCTCCCGAGCGGAAAGATGTTCCGAAGCCTGATCCGATTACCAGCCAGAACACCAAGGGTGACGCGATCACTCCCACCACCCGGGAACGCTGGCGATAAAAGCGAATCACCTCTCGCCACCACAAGGAGAATGACGGAAGCATGACGCCGGAGTTTGTGGGCGAGGGCTGAACAGGAAGGGTTGTGCTCTGCGTGGCTGTCACTAAATGGCTCTCGTGGGCGGAGTCGAGTCATCATCCTTCAGGCCGCGGCGAAACTCGAGAAGTGCGTTGAAGAAGAAGATTCCGGAAAGAGCCAGAAGTATGAGGCTCATGAATAAGCCATCAACAGTCGTCAAGGTGTGGCTCACGAAGATCCAAACGATCCCCAGCAAAGGAATGATGCCAAGCAGGATCGATAGCAGCACTACCAGCATAGTGCCTCCGGGTTTCGATTGGTCCGCCGCTGCAGTGTTTTCGTGCATACGAGGTATTTACTTCACGTCCTCTCTTTCGCCATTCTCCGTCCAGAAGCGGTGACCGGTGCGCCGAATGAACACATCCTCCAGGGTTGGCTTGCTGATCGAGATCGCCTCGATTTCGCCCGGAAACGCTTCAACAACATCGGTCGCGAAGCGGTGGCCATTTTCGCGTTCGATGCGCACCTTCGTCCCGAGTACCTGCGCCGGAGTGCGGAAGCGCGCTTCAATTTGAACAGCAAGCGACTCCGCATCGCGCGCCTCGAGCAGAATCACGTCACCGCCAATCTCCCGCTTGAGTTCGGTCGGTGTGCCCAAGGCAACAACTTTTCCCTCATTGAAAATGGCAAG
>JBLNFC010000205.1:0-8352 GCA_050263355.1 Acidobacteriota bacterium | reverse complement strand
GATCACGACCTTCTTCTCGGTGTAGAACTCGATGGCGTCGCGCCCTTGTCCATGCATGATCCCGAAGAAACTGTCTTTCCACCCACTAAACGGGAAGTACGCCATTGGCGCGGCCACTCCGATATTAATGCCGATATTGCCGGCTGGGGCCTCGTAGCGGAAGCGTCGCGCGGCAGAGCCGCTGGATGTGAATAAGGACGCCTGATTGCCGTAGGAGCTCCGTTCCAGAAATGCGATGGCTTCATCCATGTCATCAACGTGAACGAGGCTGAGCACAGGGCCGAAAATCTCCGTGTCGGACAGTTGGCTGGTAGGCGAAACACCGTCGAGGATGGTTGGCTTAACGAAGTTCCCTGCTTCACCTTTTGCAATCTTGGCCCCTCTTCCATCAACGACGACCTTTGCTCCTTCTTTCTCGCCGGCAGCAATCAAAGACTCGATGCGCGACTTGCTTTGCTTGGTAATGACCGGTCCCATCTGTACACCGTCTTCGAGACCGTTACCAACCTTAAGTTTAGATGCAGCTTCCGAAATGGAATCGCGAAACGTCTTCTGCGCCTCTCCGACAGTCACAGCCACCGACACGGCCAGGCATCTTTGCCCCGCACAGCCGAATGCACTGTCACCGATGATTTGCGTCGCCATCTGCATGTCCGCATCCGGCAGAATGATTACGTGGTTCTTGGCTCCCCCCTGGCATTGAGCCCGCTTTCCTCGCTCGCCGGAGCGCGCGTAGACATATTTCGCGATGGGAGTCGATCCTACAAAACTGATGGCTCGCACTTTGGGATGATCAATCAAGGTGTCGACGGCAGACTTTCCGCCATTCACCAGGTTCACAACGCCTTTGGGCAAGCCACTCTGATCCAGTAATTCAAACGCCCGCTTCATGGTTAACGGAACGCGCTCGGAAGGCTTGAGGATGAACGTGTTCCCCGTCGCAATTGCATAGGGCAAAAACCAGAACGGGATCATGCCCGGAAAATTGAAGGGAGTGATTGCCGCGACGACTCCGAGTGGCTGGCGAATCATGATCTCGTCAATTCCCCGTGCCACGTCTTCCAGGTTATAGCCCTGCATCATCATTGGAATGCCGCAGGCTACTTCGACATTTTCTATGGCCCGCCGAAGTTCAGCCTTACCTTCGGCAAAGGTCTTGCCGTTCTCCTGAGTGATGGTGCGACCCAACTCGTCGATGTGGTCTTCGAGCAGCTGTTTGAGCTTAAAGAGCGGCTGAATGCGGTCCTCAGGAGGAGTGCGCCGCCAGTCAGGGTAAGCAGAAGCAGCTGCGTCGATTGCCGCGGCAACTTCGGAGGGATCGGCAAGAGGCACGCGGGCCAAGTTCTCGCCAGTGGCCGGATTGGTGACATCTTGCCATTCGCTGCTCGTGGACTCTACCCAGCTGCCATTGATGTAATGAGGAACTTTGACTTCGGTTACAACGGCTGTACTCATTGATAGTGTGCCTCAGCAATCGCGAAGAATGAAACGTGTCGTGCGTTATCGCCATTT
Organism: Acidobacteriota bacterium; assembly: GCA_050263355.1. Classification (GTDB taxonomy): domain Bacteria; phylum Acidobacteriota; class Terriglobia; order Terriglobales; family Acidobacteriaceae; genus Gp1-AA122. The sequence goes on along the minus strand of JBLNFC010000205.1, from coordinate 6,840 downwards.
TTCGTTGGAGAACGCCTTTGATGACGTTACGCATCAACGCCTATCGCCCAACGACGGATTCCGCTACCTGCTGCCGGGTCTCGCAAACAGACTGCAATGCGCTCTGGAGGATATCGAGGGCTTCGTCCATCTGCTGATCAGTGATGACGAGAGGCATCAGCAAGCGAATCACGTTGCCGTATGAACCAGCAGAGATCGTGATCACCCCGTGCTCGTAGCAATATTGCGCGATCTTCTTTGTCTCGTCCGGTGCGGGCTCGCGAGTCTCCGGCGAGCGGACCAATTCCAAGGCTTGCATTGCACCAAGGCCGCGTACTTCGCCAATGATCGGCCATAGTTTCTGCCATTCTCGTGCCCGCCTTTGGAAATGTTCTCCGAGTTCGTTTGCGCGGCGATTGAGTTGGTCGTGCGCGAATAGGTCCAGTACGGCCAGGGCGGCTTCGCACGAGACGGGATTCCCGGCAAACGTTCCACCCAGGCCACCCGGGATTGGCGCATCCATGACTTCTGAGCGGCCGGTAATGGCTGCTATGGGCAGTCCGCCTCCAAGCGATTTCGCCATGACCATAATGTCAGGCTCTATCCCGTACCTCTCGGACGCGAACAATGCCCCGGTACGCCCGAAACCGCTTTGGATCTCATCAGCGATGAACAGGACATTGTGTTTACGGCAGACTTCGATCAGCGTCTGGAAATAATCGGGCGGCGGAGTCACGAAGCCACCCTCACCCAACACCGGCTCAGCAATGACTGCCGCGACACCTTCCTGCGCGACCACCCGCTTAAACGTATCTTCCAGGTGCCGAGCACAATACAAATCACACGAAGGATATTTCAGGGAGTAGGAACACCTGTAGCAGTAGGCATACGGGATGCGGTAAACCTCGGCCGGAAACGGTTGGAACCCGGCCTTGTAGGGATGAGTTTTGCTGGTCAGCGCCAGGGTCATCATGGTACGCCCATGGAAGGCGTCCTCGAACGCGATAATGCCAGGCCGCTTGGTGTAAGCCCGCGCCACTTTCACCGCGTTTTCAACCGCTTCGGCGCCGGTGTTGACGAACAATGTCTTCTTGGGAAACTTGCCCGGAGTGAGTTCATTCAAGCGCTCTGCCAAGCGCACGTAACTCTCGTACGGAGTCACTTGCACGCAGGTATGAAGAAAGCGTTCGGTTTGCTCATGGATAGCCTTTACGACACCCGGCGACCGGTGTCCCATATTGACGCAACCGATTCCGCCGGCGAGATCGATAAAGCGATTCCCATCCACATCTTCCAACATCGCGCCTTCCGCACGAGCGACGTAGATAGGGGTGGCGTGGGAGAGCCCTCGTGGAACCGCTGCCGCGCGCCGCTGACCCAAGGCCTTCGATTTCGGCCCGGGAACCGAGGTTTTAAGCTGAATGCTCGTCATCTCAGTACCATCCAATCGGTTGCTCATTGAGATTGATGTGCACTTGCTTGGTTTCCAGATACTCTTCTATCCCCCACGGGCCTAACTCGCGTCCGAATCCGGATTGCTTGTAGCCGCCCCAAGGTGCTTCGACATAGGTGGGTTGCATATGGTTTACCCATACGATCCCGGCTCGCAACGCTTTTACAGCGCGAAACGCTTTGTAAATGTCGCGCGTCCACACCGCCGCGGCTAAGCCGTAGGGCGAGTCGTTGGCAATTTTCACCGCATCTTTTTCATCTTCAAACGGAATCACCGTGGCGACCGGACCAAAAATTTCTTCTCGAGCGATGCGGGCACTGTTATCCACGTCATAGAAGATAGTGGGCTGTACGTAGAATCCCTTGTTGAATTTCTCTGCACGGCCCCCACCGCTTGCCAGTTTGGCTTCTTTCTTACCCACTTCTAAATAGGAGCACACACGTTCATACTGCTCCTTGCTGACAAGCGGGCCCATCTTGGTTTCGCGTTCGAGCGGTGCACCTAGCTTGATACTCTTTGCTTTCTCGGTCATGGCGTCGACGAACTTTTTGTAAATGGGCTTCTGCACCAGGATGCGGCTTCCCGCCGAGCAAACCTCACCTTGGTTGATGAAGACGCCAAACAATGCGCCATCGATAGCAGCTTCGAAGTCAGCATCGGCAAAGAAAATGTTGGGCGACTTGCCCCCGAGTTCCAGCGTGACACGCTTTACCGTATCTGCTGCCTGCTTTACGATGATTTTGCCCACCGCCGCACTACCTGTAAATGCCACCTTGTTGACATCGGGATGAGTAACGATCGGCGCACCACAGGTCTCACCGAAGCCCGTCACTATGTTGAGCACACCAGGAGGGAGACCGACTTCCTCGAACCAGTGCGAGACCTCGAGAATAGTGAGCGGTGTCTGCTCCGCCGGTTTCAAGACGCAGGTGCATCCAGCCGCCAATGCCGGAGCCAATTTCCATGCAGCCATAAGAAGCGGGTAGTTCCAAGGAATAATCTGTCCCGCCACGCCAATCGGCTCTTTCAGCGTCAAACTCATAGCATTGTCAGGGACTGGGTTGACATACCCGAGTATCTTTGTGGCCAAGCCGCCGTAATACTCGAAGCATGTAGAAACGTCGTTGATATCAAATTCGGCTTCCACGATCGGCTTTCCAGTATTGCGACATTCAATCTCCGCCAACTTGGCCGCATTTTGCCGAATTTTTTCTGCTAGTCGAAACAGAACGCGACCGCGTTCCTGTGCAGTCGTTTGTGACCACGGACCGTCTTCGAACGCAGCTTTCGCAGCCGCCACCGCACGATCGACGTCTTCAGCGTTCGCGTCGGGGACTTGTGCAATGACCTCTTCTGTCGAAGGGTCGTAGACTGGAAAAGTCTCTCCCGACTTGCTGTCCACCCATTCACCGTTTATGTACATCTGGTAAGTGCGGACTTCGGTCTTAACTCCGGCTGGCATAAGTACCTCCTGCAATTCTGTAGGCCCGGATGCCCTCGTCCGGGCGCAGCGAGCGCAGCTCGCCGGGATCCTTGTTGATCATTGTCGAGATTTGCTCGCCTGGACGACAAGGGCGTCCGTCCTACCCCGATCGTGCCACTTCTACGGTTTCTGCCGTTCCCGCCTGCGGCGCTTTTCTTCTGCCGTACACAAAGAAAAAGAATGCTGCCAATCCCACGAAAAATATTGTCCCTCCCACCATCCACGTCTCATAAACGACGAGTGATCGAACCTGCCGTGCGGGAAAGAACGCAAGTGCGATGCCCAAAACGGTGGTAACGAAGCCTCTAGCTCCAGCAAATATCAGTGTCAGCTTTGAATAGCGGCGATTGCTGTCCGCTTTGCTGAAGGCAAATTTTAGCAGCGCGGCAAACATGTACAGAAACGGAACCAACTGGAGCACCACAGCTAACGAAAGCATGAACTGGAAAGCCTCTTGCACTCCTGCTACTGCGAAGTTGAGGATTACGAGCATCATCGACACGATCAACTGCACGATGAGGGCAGCGTAGGGCGTGGCGTACTTAGGATGAATCTTTCCGAGCCACGCCGGCATGTAGGAGTCGAGCCCCGCAACAAAAGGAATGCGTGCCGAACCTCCCATCCAAGCTGATCCGATCCCGGCAATTGACAAACTGAGCATCAATGCAAATGGAGCGACGATCCACCCAACGTTAATTTCAGCAGCCAGGTGCGAAACTGCCTGCACGATTCCCTGCAGCACGCTGATGTCGTTTTTGCCGATCGCTATCAGCAGCACCAGGGTCACACCTATATAGAGCGCGCCAGAAATGATTCCGCCCCAAGCCACGGCTCCGGGTAGAGCGCGCCGAGGATCGCGGATTTCATCTCCCATGATGGACGCCAGTTCCAACCCGACAAGTCCGAAACACATGACGCCAAACGCATTCAGCACGAACTTGGGGTCGGCGGGAATCCGGAATTCGGCTGCCGTGACTGTCGTTCCAAAACGTAGATATGCGATGACTCCGAGCAGAATCAACGTTCCCGCAGCAATCCCTGTTCCGATGCCACCCAGGTTGTTGAGCCACTTGCCAACGCCCAAGCCCACGATATTCAGTACCGTGAGCAAAATGAGCAGGGCAGCCGATGCACCTAGCGCGAAGATCTTATTGTCCGCGAGACCGTGATGAGTGGGCCCGAGTATGAATACCGAAACGCCGACGAAATAAAGCATGACCGTCGGCACGTACATCATGTTGTTCGTCCAATAACACCAACCCGAAAAGAAGCCGTGGAAATCCCCAAACACTTCCTTCGCCCATAGGTAAACGCCACCCTCTCCCGGATAGCGATGTGACAACTCAATCACAGCAATACCTTGCGGCCAGAAGAACAAAAGCAGCGAGATGAGCCACAGCCAGACTGTCACGCCGCCGTTGGCCGCTATAGAAGGAACAACATTCAGGTTGAACACAGCGACCACGAACAGCAGAACCAGGTCCCAGCGGCCCAGAACCCGCTTCAGATGCGGTTGCTCAGTCGCGTCGCTCGACAAAACTGCTCCGTGGAAAAGTCAAAAGAAAGTCCAAAGTTTCATAAACTCGAACAGATGCATGTCCAGCAAAACTGCGTCTGAAACTTTGAGCCTCTGAAGTTTCAAACCTGATCTAGTGCACTGCCACCGCAGCCGTGCGCTCCTGCTGGGCCTTGGCCAGTGCGGGGGCAACATCCTCGAAAGCCGCAAGATGCTTGTCGATATCGGCTTCCGTGTGCTGTACCGAAATTGTCCACTGCTCATCCCACCAGTAAGGCTGAGCCATGACGCCGCGATTGACCATGCCGAACCAGTAGTGTCGCCAGAGATCGATATCAATCGTCAGCCAATCTCGGTAGTTGCGAATCTCCTGCGGACATAACATGAGCGCACCATTCGCTCCCGCTTGCGCCACATAGGCCTGCAGTCCGACTTTAGCCACGGTTTTACGATAGCCGTCGGTGAGCTTCTTGCTGAGCTTCTCGACATGCGTGTAGTTTTCACGCGTCAGGACACTGTGGAACGTTGCCAAGCCGGCGGCCATTGATACTGGATTAGTGTTGTAAGTTCCTCCATGAAAGACCTTGTGTTGCGAGATGAGGTCCATCACCGACCTGTGCGCCCCAAATGCTGCCAAGGGGAATCCGCCGCCAATCGACTTGGCCAGGCAGATCATGTCCGGGGTCACCCCGAAGTATTCGGAAGCACCGCCCCATCCGAGTTTCGCGCCTGTCTTAACTTCATCAAAGATCAGCAGCGCGCCGTTTCTGGTCGCGATGTCGCGCAAGCCTTCCAGGAAACCCGGTTGTGGCATGCACAAGCCCACGTTCATCAAGATAGGTTCCAGAATGATGGCTGCAATCTCCCCGGCATTCTCCTTGAAGCGACGCTCGACCGTGCCCAGATCGTTGAAGGTGGCAATCACTACGTTCGCGATGCTGGCCTTAGGCACGCCCAATCCGCCGGGAACGGAAATGGGGGCATGCACATCGCCAAAATCCGGTGCATGAGGCTTAACACTGACCAGCGCGCTGTCATGCAGCCCGTGATAGGCGCCTTCGAACTTTACGATCTTGTCGCGCCCAGTAGCAGCGCGAGCCAGGCGGACGGCATGCATAGTGGCTTCCGTACCGCTCGAACCGAAGCGGACCATTTCAACTGGGAAGCGCTGGCAGATTTCTTCGGCCAGCTGCCATTCCATGTCGTGGGGCATACCAAACATCGTGCCCATGCTTAGCCGCTCTTCAACGGCTTTCATTACGGCAGGATGGCAATGCCCCGCCATCAACGCTCCAAAGCACAAGTTGTGATCGATGTAGTCATTGCCATCGAGATCGCGAAAATGTCCGGCCTTGCCTTCCTTGACAAAGATAGGATAAGGCTCGTAGGCGCGATAATTACTCGCCACGCCCAGCGGTATGCGCTTCAGGTTCTTCTTGTGCGCCTCCGCCGACTTGGGCGTGCGCTTCTCGAAAGTGGCTATTTCTTTTTCCAAATCTGCGTACATCATTGCTCCAGCATTTTCTCAAGCCGCTGCGCGGCCATTAGAATAAGTACCCGAACGCCCCGGACCTCAAACTAGAAAAAGAACTTCAGCGCGAACTGCATCAGGCGCGGATCACGGGCCTGGGTGACTTGGCCGAACTGCGCCCCGTCTGAAGTGTTGCCGTCCGGCGTGAAGAACTGCGTATGGTTGAATAGGTTGAAGAACTCCGCACGGAAATCTATGTGCCTCGTCTCGGACAACCGGATCGTTTTGAGAATGGCAAAGTCTGTCTGGCTAACGTGGGGCCCACAGCAGACGGTTCGCCGAGCGTTGCCAAGGCTGCCAAACAATGTTGGGTCGAAGCATCCGTATACCGCACCTGCCGTACAGGGCGGCTGAGAACTATCGGAAGCATTCTCAGTGAAGCTATTGGGATCGAAAAAATAATTGCCGTGCGATTGCGGACGCATCGTGCGGAATGGTGCAATCTGATTTGGTTCACCCGGCAGTTCGAAATCGAAGCTGTACATGAGCTCGTTATCCGCGAGCGACTGAATGCGAATCGGGAATCCTGTCTGGAAAGTGGTGATTCCTGAAAGGGACCAACCATCGAGCAGCTTGCCCGTGACGCCGCTGTGATTGCGGAACGGCAATTCCCAGTAGTAGCTGAACACGATTCGGTGTCGCGCATCGAAATTCGACAACGACCGGCTGCGACGTGGATCAATCGGGTTCAGGATGCCCTCGAAGCTGGAAGCTTGATCGAAGGACTTGCTGAACGTGTACGCAGTAGTGAACTGGAGGCCATGCGCAAAGCGCTTGTCGAGGGATGCCTGCAAGGAATTATATGCCGAATTGGCGATTGTATCCTGAGCGAAAATGCTGCTAAAAACCGGAATTCCGTCAGCGGGGCAACCAGTTCC
>JBLNFC010000204.1:0-5114 GCA_050263355.1 Acidobacteriota bacterium | reverse complement strand
ATGGCAGCGCAGTCGCTAACGTCCGGCGACATTAGTGGAGTTGTTACTGATCCGTCGGGAGCTGTTGTTCCCAACGCGACCGTGACCGTGAAAAGCGCGGAAACCGGCGCTACTCAAACGGCCACAACGAACGCCCAGGGCGTATACCGTGTCTCGCTGTTGAAACCAGGTCCGTACACGGTGTCGGCTCAGTCCAGCGGATTTCGCGGCACGGATCATCGTGCGACGGTAGCTATCGGCCAGGTCGTCAACGTGAACATCGCGATGGCGCTTGGGCAGGAGTCCACCACTGTCGAGGTCAGCAGCGAAGCGCCCATCATTCAGACGGAAAACGCTGATCTCTCGACGAACTTCAACGAGAAGCAGGTTTCGCTGCTTCCTAACCCGGGTAACGATCTCAGCTTCATCGCGCAGACCGCTCCCGGAGTGGTGATGAATACGCAGGCCGGACAAGGCAACTTTTCCGCCAATGGTTTGCCGGGCACTTCCAATCTTTTCACAGTAAACGGCCAGAACGAAAATGATCCGTTTTTCAACGTGAACAACTCGGGAGCGACCAATTTATTACTTGGTTCGAACGATGTTCGTGAGGCCACCGTCACAACGAATGGCTATTCCGGGCAGTACGGAACGCTGGCTGGAGCTAACGTGAACTACGTTACCAAGTCCGGTTCCAATGGCTATCACGGTAACGCCATTTATTACTGGAATGGAAGCGCCTTGAATGCGAATAGTTTCTTCAACAACTTCAATGGGGCTCCCAAGCCCTTCGTGAATGCAAATCAGTGGGCGGCGTCTTTCGGAGGGCCGATCAGGAAGGACAAGACGTTCTTCTTCGTCGATACGGAAGGATTGCGTTTCCTGCTTCCCACCAGCGTGAACGCGACCATTCCTACACCGCAATTCGTGACAGCGACGCTGAATAATCTGCAGAGTGTTAGCCCATCTTCAGTGCCGTTCTACCAGAACATGTTCAACTTGTTCCAGAACGCGCCAGGAGCGAATCGAGCGCAGCCTCTTACCGGCGGAGCTCTGGGTTGCGGCGATCTGGCCGACCCGGCCACCGGCCTTGGCATTAACGTGCCATGCACGCAGCAATTCACGTCCACCGCGGGTCAGCTCAGCACTGAGTGGTTGCTCACCGGTCGCATCGACCAAAACATTGGAAACAATGATCGCCTGTTCGGACACTTCCGCACGGATCACGGTTTCCAGGCCAGCGTCACCGATGTGATCACTCCCGTCTTCAACCTGGGCAGTACGCAGCCTCAGTACGAAGGCCAGTTGTCAGAAACGCACAGTATCGGCGCAACCATGGTGAACCAGTTCGTCATGTCGGGCAGCTGGTACTCGGCGCTGTTCAACTACAAGGACCTTCCGGCCGCATTGAAACTGATGCCCTTCCGGGTTGGGTTCGCAGGCTCGTTTTCTTCGCTGGGCCGCTTCCAATCCGCGGTTCCGCAGGGCCGCAATTCCACCCAGTATCAATTCCTGGATGACTTTTCGGTCTCGAAAGGCAATCACTCCTGGAAGGTGGGAGGGAGCTTCCGTAGGAACGACATCAGCGACTACGATCCTGGCATTGGTTCGATCGGTGCCGCTAACAACACAAACCTAAGCGATTTCTTTAACGGCAACGGAACCACGTTCACTCAGAGCTTTCCCTCGAAGCTCCGCCAGCCCATTGCTCTCTATGCGCTGGGTTTCTATGGGCAGGATGAGTGGCGGATTAAACCCAGTCTGAAATTGACTCTGGCACTGCGCGCGGACCACTTCTCCAACCCAGTCTGCCAGACCAACTGCTTCTCGCGACTGGCAGGAGATTTCTTCTCCAGCTCGCACGATCCCAATCAACCTTACAACCAGGCCATACTTTTCGGGCAGCACCAGGCGCTGGCGGACTACACGAAGATCGAGTGGCAACCGCGTTTTGGTTTTACGTGGAATCCATTTGGTCTGCAGGGAACCGTGATTCGCGGCGGATTTGGAATCTTTAACGATTCCTTCCCCGGCGCGATTGCCGATACTCTGCTCGCCAATGCTCCGCAGCAAGTCGGTTTCGCCTTGGGTAGCGGTCCGCTCTCGCCTAATGTCCCTGGAAACCTGGGGCAGCAGGCGGCGCAGAACAACGCTGCTTTCCAAAGTGCTTTTGCCAACGGCGGAACGCTGGCCAGTATTCAACAACAGGTGCCCACCTTCTCTCCTCCGGCGTTCACAACTGTTGCCAAGCGGGTTTTCAACCCCCGCTACCAGGAGTGGAACCTGCAGGTTGAGCAAGCCCTTGGGCAAAAGACGTCTGTTTCGCTGAATTACGTAGGCAATCACGGCATTCACGAAACCGTTTCCAACCCGTCTGTGAATGCATTCTGCGATGTCAACTGTCTGGGCGCGCTAGGCGCTCCTGCTGGTGTCACGCAGTTCGCTGGTCTCCCCACCGCGCAACCGGATCCGCGTTTCTCTTCCGTGACGGAAATTTCGAGTAGCGCTGTTTCCAACTACAACGGAGCCACGGTCTCGCTGGTCCGCCGCTCGACCAATCTGACGGTTCAGGCGAACTACACGTGGAGCCACGCGTTGGATGAGATCTCGAATGGTGGCATTCTGCAGTTCGGACAAGCCACCAACTTCACTTTTGCGAATCCAATCGATCCTTTCAACCTGAAGCGTCTGAACTATGGCAATGCCGACTACGACACACGCCATTATTTCAGCTTCAGCTACGTATACACGGTTCCTCACAAGTGGGGTCCGAGCGCATTGCTGGGCGGCTGGACCGTTTCCGGAACGATGTTTGCTCGTACCGGCCTTCCGTTCACTGTGTATGACAGCAACGCCTTCGGTAACCTGAACGCGTTCGGATATGGTTTCCCGAACATCCCGTTCTCGCCATCCGTACCGGCCAACATTGTGGGCAATCCCGGCCATACATGCACGTCGGACGCGGTCACGAAGCCTTGCTTGAACGCCGCAGACTTCGCTCCAGCGTTGACTGGTTTCGGCAATCAACGCCGCAACCAATTCTACGGGCCGAGCTTCTTTAACACCGATCTTCAACTGACCAAGGCCTTCAAAGTTCCCAAGTGGGAAGGCGCTCAGTTCTCGATTGGAGCCAACTTCTTCAATATCCTCAACCACCCGAACTTCGATCAGCCAACTGGAGACATTGCTTCTGGACAGTTCGGCACGATCGTGCTGCCCGTGAACTCGCCCACCAGCATTTATGGATCATTCCTCGGAGCAGACGCTTCTCCGCGCCTGATCCAGATCCAGGGCAAGCTCACGTTCTAGTGTCAGTTTGTTCTCGGCGGCCTCGAACCATTGAGGCCGCTTTTTTTATGGCCTGACTTTGCCGCGCAGGTCCTTAGCGAGCTTCTCGATCCGCTTCAGTTTCTCAGTCAAGTCTTTGGGAAGTAATCCGTGGCTCACGCTTTCCACATCGGCTGGAACAGTGTGCGCGAGATCAGAGAGCTCTCGCGATTCACGCTGGAGTTCAAGGAAGTCTACCTGCTGACGCGGCAACGTGTGATCCGCTCTCTGATTGTTGATCGTTGGGTCAGATGGCTGGGGAGGCGTCGGAAACTTCTTGCCCTGAGCTCCAGAATTGACCGCACAGATGATCAACAAGGCGAATAACGAGATACCTAAACTCAAGCTCCTCATTTCGTCACCCCGAGCTTCCGTCACAAATTCTACGTGTTTTTTCAAACAAGAAGCTGAGAACTAGGCTGCTCAGTCGAATCGGCTACTGCCGTGTACAATGCACGCATGCCTTTTCGTGGACAGGGAACTCCGAATGCGCGCAAATCAGGCAAAGCTCCGCCTCCTGATGACACTTTGGAAGAAGCCGCATACCTTAAGTCGCTCGGGGAGAAGCAAAAGCCGGTCAGCATCAAACTTCTGGATGGTGAAATTGTCCAGGGATGGATCGAGTACTACGACCGAAACATGCTGCGATTAACGCGGGAGAATGCTCCCAATCTCTTCATCTTCAAACACGACATCATGTATATCTCTGAGGATCCTATGCGCCAAGCAAAAGGCTAAGACAGGATCACGCAGGCGACCGTTCTATCCAGATTTCTTCTGAAGCCGATGACAGCCAATACTCCTCAGTTCGAATTTGTCCCGGCGATTTCCGAAATTGCGCGCGAGGCGGGCGCGCTGCTCATGGGATATTTCCACCGCCGCGTCAAGATCGAGTACAAGGGAGACGTCGATCTCGTCACCGACGCAGACCGTCAATCAGAGGCCCTGATCCTGTCGCGTATTCGTGAGCAGTGGCCCTCGCACGATGTGATGGGCGAGGAGGGAAGCCGGATTCAGACCGGCAGCGACTATCTGTGGTACATCGATCCTCTGGACGGGACCACCAACTTTGCTCACGGATTCCCGGTGTTTTGTGTGTCGATTGCTCTGGAGCACAAAGGCATCAGAGTCGCAGGCGCGGTTTTTGATCCCACGCGCGACGAACTCTTCGCTGCAGAACTCGGCCGCGGGGCTTACCTGAACCATAGCCGCATCACTGTTTCAAAAATCGATAATCTCGCCGAGTGCCTCGTCGCCACGGGATTCCCCAGTCACAAGCGGCACAAAAATCCGAACATCTTCTTCTATCACCAGATTACTTTGCGGACGCACGGGGTTCGCCGCGCCGGGTCCGCCGCGCTCGATCTATGTTCTGTTGCGGCTGGACGCGTGGATGGCTTCTGGGAATTCAACTTGAATCCCTGGGATACCGCCGCGGGTGTTCTGATCGCGGAAGAAGCCGGGGGTCGCGTCTCCAGATTCGACGGCAGTTCCTTCCAGATTGACAGCCGCGAGACGCTGGCCTCGAACGGTCTGGTGCATAACGCGCTGCTGGCCGAGTTTGAGGCCATATTTCAAGGCCGTGGCCTCGAAGAGTTACCCAGTCCTCTGGAATACGCGAAAGGCCGCGCCAAGTTATAAAATAGTAACAGTCTGGCCCGGGGATGGTGACATCGGCATCTTAGCCGAGGGTCGTATGCGCTCAGCACAGGACATCAATGTGATCGAATCTCTTCTTCAGAAAAGCATCGAGAAACGGCCCGACAAAGTGCGTTTGCAGGGACGCATCCTCTTCCTCACTGAGGACC
>JBLNFC010000203.1:0-3299 GCA_050263355.1 Acidobacteriota bacterium | reverse complement strand
GTTGCGCACCTGAATCTTGGAGTTAACTACAGCACGCTGGGGCAGTACGATGCCGCAATCGCCGAACTCAGCCAGTACCTGCAACTGGAACCTGACGAAGCCCACGGCTATGCGAATCTGGGCGCGGCTTACCTTTCGCTTGGGCGTCATGATCAGGCGGCATCTACTTTCGAGCAAGCTCGGGCACGTAACTTGGACGATCCGTTTCTACACTTGTTTAGTTACTATCTGTCGTTTCTGAAAAACGATGCGTCGGGGATGCAGGCTCAAATGCAATGGGCTGCCGGCAAACCACAGGCCGAGGACATGTTGTTATCTGCGCAGTCCGACACTGAGGCGTATTACGGACGCCCATCCAAAGCGCGCGCGCTTTCTGAACGAGCCGCGCAGTCGGCAAAGCGCGGTAACTCGAACGAGACTGCTGCACTCTGGCAAGCAAATGATGCCGTTCGCGAAGCCGAGTTCGGAGACAAGGCACGGGCTCGAACTGCTATTGAACAGGCCATAGCTCTCTCGTCTGGACGGGACGTGCGCATCCTGGCGGCGCTAACCTTGGCGCGAATTGGCGACCTGACACACGCAAAGGCAATCGCGGAAAAACTGGCAACTGAGTTCCCTTTGGACACCATGATCCAGGCTTACTGGCTACCTACGATTCGTGCGCAGATGAGCCTGCAACGTGGAGATGCGGCGCAAGCCATTCAGCAACTGCAAGCCGCGAGCTGGTGCGAATTGGGAGGCACATCAGCGCCGAGTACGATGTACCCGGTGTATCTTCGAGGCGAAGCCTACTTGCGGGGTGGGCAAGGGGACGCCGCCGTTCGAGAGTTTCAAAAGTTTATTGACCATCGCGCGATTGTGGTCAACTTTCCTTTGGGGGCCTTAGCGCAGCTGGGACTGGCTCGAGCCTACGTTCTGGCGGGAGACAAAGCCAAGGCAGGCAATGCCTATAACGGCTTCTTGAGTCTGTGGCGCGATGCAGACCTCGATGTTCCTATTCTGAAGCAGGCTATAGCGGAATACGCACGGGTGCGGTAGCCCGACTAAGTTGCGGATGGTCCCGTGATTCTCAGACCGTGAGCCGTGGATGTACTAGTTACTTTAGTACTAGTACTTTCGGCGGGCCCTCTCCCTTGACTGTGCCCTTATTCCGCGCCAAACTCCGAACGATAACCCTCAACAGACCAACAACCTGCATTCGCGGAACAGCGGAGGCGGAAGAGTCTTAAGAGAGGAGCAAGTACGACCTTCGCACTCGGCCCAGGCTTGAGTAAAGAGAAATCAAGCCGATCAGAGTGCAGGAGGCCCAATCTCCCATGGATCAGTACTCCAGTATGGGCTCCGGCTTTTCCGGGAGCATGAGTCACGGCGCCGCTGCGGCCGTCGCGCGCCAGCTTTCCAAATCCTCTGAGCTGCGCTTTCCAGGCGAAGATGGTGGTCAGTCGTTAGCGGCGTGGGCACGTCGCGACCTGGAAGCGACGTTACAATTACTGGCGGATCGCGCCCAATACATCACCGGTGGATCGGGTGCTGCGATCGCCTTGCGCGACGGCGATCTGATCATGTGCCGGGCGAGTTCTGGTCCTTCTGCTCCCCAGGTCGGCTCCTACTTCGAAGTGAGCTCCGGTCTTTCGGGCGAGAGTGTGCGCACGCGTAAGACTCTGCGGTGCGATGATGCGATGACCGATCCGCGCGTGAACCATGATAGTTGCAAAGCGCTGGGGATCGCATCGTTCGCCGTGATGCCACTCATTCGCGACGACGAAGTCATCGGTATCTTTGAAATCTTTTCTAACCAGCCTCGCGCGTTTCAAGAGCGCGATCTTCTGGCTCTGGAACGTATGGGCGAGATGGTGAATACGGCTCTCGACCAGGTAAAGCAGCCCCGGACGAAGGCGGCAGCGGCGGGCCTTGCGATAGGGGCCATTCAAGTGAAAGAGGCTGACTCGGTAGACAGTCCGGTTGGAATCGACGCAGAGCTGTTTGGATCCGGCGAACCTGCCGCTCCTCCCGAAGCATTGGACGACAGCGCTTCTGGCACTGCGGAGAAGGTTGATGCGTCACCTCTCTTCGAAGCGAAGGCCGAGTCTACGAAAGCGGTTACGGCCGGTGCGTCGGCAGCGGGCATTGGCACCTGCACGCAATGTGGTTTCCCCGTTTCCGGAGGAAGGAAGTTGTGTCTTGATTGCGAGGCTGCAACTGGGAAACAACCGACTGCGGAGCCCTCAACATCCACAGCGCCCGCCTTTCTTGCCGGACTGGAAGCGGAAAAAAGCGGGTTCAAGCACTGGATCATCTCCCATCGTTATCTTCTAGGAATTATCGCAATGACGCTCGCCACGGTGCTCGTCCTGCTCTTCCACTAATCCGGCGGGCCGAGGGATCGAAAACTCATTGTGTCACTTTGTAGCCTCGTCCCACTCCCGTTCACCAGCCTGCAATAAAAGCGGAGCATCTTCTTTCAGAATCCAGCGTTCGTCGACGAGTTGATCAACTACTTGTCGGTAGCGCACCAGGTAGTTCTCGCGGCTGGAGTAGCGTTCAGCAATTGCCTTGCGTGGATCGGAGGAGTTGCGACGGTCTTCCGCTGTCCTCGGAAATGGCAAGTAAGAACACTCGAAGGAGACGCGCTGCTCCGGTGCTCCGATGGAGGGATCGCGCAAATTCCAGCTGGCGTAGGTTGCCAGCGGAACCGCGATTTCCGGCAGGTGGATTCCGGCACGCTCGTTTCCGTCGGCATCGACCTGCGGCACAAGCACGGTGAACGCGGGACCGACTTTTGGCGGTTGAAGCGAGAGGATACCGTCGCGCGAGTTAGGCCCGTAGTCTAGCGGGTAGGCTGCATTCAGCTCCCTGGGCTTGTTCACATTCGGGATGGAAGGAAACTCATACTTTTCAAGTGGCACGAGGGTTCCATCGGAGATCTTAGGATAGCGACTGTCCGGCGGCGCAGTGTTGTCGCGAACCCATGCATCCATGTTGGCGACCATCGCACGCCAGAAATAGCGGATGGGCAGAGGCGATTGCGGCTGTTGGCCCAACAGGTCACCTTCTCCTTTTGCGGGTGGAAATGGCCCAGAGAAGTGTTGCAGTCCTGTGAAGTGATAGATGCGAACATTTTTCGAGACGGGAGCATCTTGTTTTCCGTCGGGAGTGGTGTGGATCAACGATGCGGCACGTCCCCAATATTCGTAGGAAGTGTTGGAGAAGAATATTTTGGGCACCACATGATCGGCCACGGCGCGGTCGAGCAGTCCTGCCTTTTGCCCATTCAACGGATCACTTTCGGGTTCGTCGGT
>JBLNFC010000202.1:0-2812 GCA_050263355.1 Acidobacteriota bacterium | reverse complement strand
ATGTCGAATGACAGCCGTGATTTTGGCGCGGTAAAAGAGACCTTTATTTACGGAAAAGCGGTATTCGGATATTGGCCAGTGGATAAGCTGGGAAGATTGCGTTAGGCCCGTTTCAGTTCCTCTTGCATGTCAACGAACCGTCTAGAATCATCCACCTCTTAAATCCTGCTGTGGGGCGTAGATATTCCGGCTGAAGGTGCGAAATGTTGCGAATCAGTGTGCTGCAAGTAGTTTCCATGAGCTGGCTCCTGTGTGTTAGCGCGGCTCAAACCCCCGCGCATCCCGCAGCCCCGATTGATGGCTGGACGGCCGCAACTCCGGAATCTGCTGGAATTGCCTCGGAACGCTTGTCGAAGATGGAAGAGGCCATTCGCTCGGGGGAATTCAAGAAGATCGGAAGTGTTCTGATCGCGCGGCACGGAAAACTTGTGTACGAGAGCTACTTCGATGGGCATGCCGATTCCGTTCGCAACACGCGGTCGGCCACCAAGACAATTACCGGCATGTTGATAGGGATTGCCATTGACCAGCACCTGCTGGGCGGAGTGAATGCTCCGGTACTGGGTCTCCTCGACAAGAAACCCGTGAAGAATCCAGATGCCCGGAAGGAAAAGATTACGGTCGAGGACTTCCTGACGATGAGTTCGGCGCTCGAGTGCAACGATTGGAACGAGTTCTCGCAAGGCAACGAAGAGCGCATGTACCTGGTGGAAGATTGGGTCCAGTTTACGCTGGACTTGCCGATCCGAGCTTTTCCGTCGTGGGAACCGAAACCCGAGGATTCGCCCTACGGAAGAAACTTCAGTTATTGCACGGCCGGAGCAGCTACTCTGAGTGCGGTGCTGGCGCACGTGTCACATTCGTCTGTGCCTGACTTCGCGCGCAAAAACCTGTTCGAGCCGCTAGGAATCAGCAAGGCCGAGTGGCAATTTTCGCCGATGGGGCTGGCCCAAACCGGAGGCGGGCTGGGGCTGACCAGCCGAGAGTTGCTTACGCTCGGGCAGCTCTACGCGAATGGCGGCGTCTGGAGCGGAAAACGACTCATTTCGGCAGACTGGGTGAAGACTTCCATTTCGCCGCACGCCCGCATCGACGAGCAGACGGAGTACGGATATTTCTGGTGGCTGAAATCGTTTAAGGCCGGGGAAAGGTCCTATCGCGCATATTTCATGAGCGGGAACGGAGGAAACAAAGTAGCGGTTTTTCCGGAACTCGATCTGGTAGCCGTGCTGACCAGCACCAATTACAGCACCAAGGGTATGCACGAACAAACCGAACGCTTGCTGACGGACTACATCCTTCCCGCGGCGACTCCGAAACCGGATTGAGGATCGCCCGAGAAAATAGTTCGTGACAAGCGAAACACATCTTGGCCGCATCCAGCTTCCCTGATAAAATCGATAAAATCCACTCCCTGGAGCATCAATGCAGGCTATCCTTGCGCTGGAAGACGGCCGAGTCTTCCGCGGCAAAGGCTACGGCGCAAAAGGCGAATGCTACGGCGAAGTCGTTTTTAATACTTCCATTACTGGCTACCAGGAAATCTTTACCGACCCCTCTTACTGCGGGCAGATCGTAGTCCTCACCAATCCTGAGATAGGAAACTACGGCACCAATGCCGAGGACAATGAGGCCACGCGTCCTTACATCGAGGGCTTGATTGTCCGCGAGTTTTCGAAAGTCAGTTCGAACTGGCGATCGCAGCAGGTGGCGGAAGAATATCTTGAGCAATTCAAGGTTCCCGTGCTGGCGGATATCGATACACGGGCGCTGGTTCGTCATCTGAGGGATCACGGGGTCATGCGCGGCGTGATCTCAACCATCGAGACCGATGCCGATAAGCTGGTGGCGAAGGCTCGATCGATTCCGAAAATGGATGGCACGGATTTAGCCAAGGTAGTGAGCACCAAGCGTCCGTACGTGTGGGAAACGGGCGAGCGCTCGCACGAACCGGTGGAAGTGGTTGGCGTAAAAGATGAGCCAGCGCGTTTCCACGTGGTCGCTTACGACTTTGGAATCAAGCAGAACATTCTGCGGAAACTTCGTGGCGAAGGCTGCAAGGTAACGGTTGTGCCGGCGGAAACCAACGCGGAAGATGTGCTCGCGATGAAGCCGGACGGTGTGTTCCTGTCGAATGGACCCGGAGATCCGGAACCTTGCTCCTACGCGGTGGAGAACATTCGGCGGCTGATGGGACGGCAACCGATTTTCGGCATCTGCCTGGGGCATCAACTGACAGGTCTGGCGCTGGGCGGGAAAACGTTCAAGCTGAAGTTTGGGCATCATGGCGGAAATCATCCGGTGAAGCAGTTGCATTCGGGGAAAGTCGAGATCACAGCGCACAACCATAACTTTGCAGTGGATCCGGATTCGCTGCCGTCGAGCGAGGTGGATCTGACGCACATCGACCTGAACGACAACACGCTGGAAGGCATGCGGCACCGCAACATGCCGTTGTTCTGCGTGCAGTATCACCCGGAAGCTTCGCCAGGTCCGCATGACTCACATTACCTGTTCAAGGATTTTGTGAAGATGATGGAGGAGTGGAAGAAGTAGGTGATGCGGGGGCGCAGTAGAGGGACGCGCTTTTGCTCGGCTGTGGGCGCAGCGGGTCGCTCACGCGGTCGGGATGACAGGCGTTGGCTCCATCACGATGCTGACATAAGCAGTGACAAGGGAGAACTGAGAACGGAGAACGGAGACTGAGAACAGCTCCATGCCGAAACGTACTGATATCTCGAAGATTCTGATCATCGGCTCCGGGCCTATTGTTATCGGGCAGTCGGCGGAGTTTGATTACTCTGGCACACAG
>JBLNFC010000201.1:0-3748 GCA_050263355.1 Acidobacteriota bacterium | reverse complement strand
ATAGACTACATACAGGCATTTTATGAAAACTGCACAAGAACCAGGGCAGCGCTGGCAGCGCTAGGGTCTCAACTTTAATGATCTTCCGTGACTGAACTGTAGCCGCACCATCTCTAATTTGAAGCGGGTTGCGCCGTCACGAAAACTCGTCCTGGAAGTCCCGCCTGGATCTTATTCTTCTCGAAGCATTCTTTAATGCGACGGCGGAATTCCCTGGTAACGGCGAACTGCTTTCGAGGCCGCGTTTTTACCAGCACGAGATATTCCGCTTCGCCATTGCCGACACGATCAATACCCGGCACCTGGATGTCAGCGACGATATCGTCCGCGAACTGGGGATCGTGCCGGATTTCCTCTCCCACTTGCTTCAACAATTCGATAATTTTATCGCTGGGTTCGCCGTACGCGACTGAGACCTGCAGTGCGATCTGTGACCAGTCACGGGTCATGTTGGAGACGATCTGCACCTGGCTGTTAGGGATGACATGAACGGTTCCATCATCATCGCGTAACACGGTACGCCGAAGGCTCATGTCCTCAACCGTCCCCTTCACTCCTGCTAGGCGCACACCATCTCCGATGTTGTACTGGTCCTCGAGCAGTACAAAGAAGCCATTGATGAAGTCTTTCACCAGCGTTTGCGCGCCGAATCCGATTGCCAGACCAGCGATCCCGGCGCTCGCAAGCAGCGGGCCCAGGTTGATGCCGACCCGGTCCAACACCGTCAGCCCGACCAGAAACCACACCACGAAACTGGCGATGCTGTTGATTACGCTGGCCAAGGTCTGAATCTGCTGTCCGCGAATGCCAGGAGGTAAGTGACGAGCCCGCAAGGCCACCATCCCGCGGGTAAGCGTATGCACGATGCGAATAACCACCAGCGCAACGATGAGGATCAGCAGGATTTTGGGGGCGTCCTGGTGAAGAAAACGAAACGAGTCACCGCGCCAGTCGGTGACAAGTTCGCGCACCTTTTGCCCTGCAGGAAAGCCGAACGTATGGATAACCGCGGATGGCATGGACACGCGCGATTATAACAATGAAGTCTCCCGCAGTTTCGTGGCAGGCGCGGGGGGCCGTATAATTGCCAAACCTTTTTCGCTTCGAGGTCATAGTGCGCTTAACATCGTTCCCGCTGATTCTGGGCATGCTGATTGCAATGCTCTTGCAAACTACATCCCTTGCGGAAAACGCTGCCTCGCAAGTTCACCGCGAGCAGACACCCGATGAGCAGCAGTTGAGATTAGAGCGCGAGCAGGCCAAGAAACTCAATCAGGAGCGCCATGCATCGCTGAAACGGGACACGGACAAACTGTTGAAGCTCAGTACTGAATTGAAGGACTACGTCGACAAATCCAGCGAGAACCTTTTGTCCGTGGACGTGGTGAAGAAAGCCGACGACATCGAAAAGTTGGCGCACAACGTGAAAGAAAAGATGAAGGGATATTTATCACCCCCGGTACTCTGCGTACAACGCGCTACTTGGCACCAGCCATCCCATACGAATCGCAGTCAAAAAATATCGAACGGAGAAGAACGTAATGCGCATCTTTCTTTCATTGCTAGGGATTTCGCTACTTTGTCTGGCACTGGCAGCTTCGGGACAGAACGCCGGCAGTCCATCGGATAAAACCTGGACAGCTCCGCCTGACGCCGCTGCTAAGCAAAATCCGAATGCGGGTAAGGCCGATGCGGTTACAGCAGGCCAGAAAATATTCCTGCGCAGCTGTGCCGAGTGTCACGGGGAAGATGGTACCGGTCTCCAGGAAGGTGTTTCCAACCTGCAATCCCCCGACGTTCAGAAGCAAAGTGATGGTGCGCTGTTCTGGAAAGTGACCACCGGCAACGTGAAAAAGGGAATGCCTGCTTTCGGCAAGCTGGAAGAGAATGACCGGTGGAATGTCGTGTCGTATCTCCGCGCGCTTAAGCCCGCGGGATCACCCTCCGGTGACAATCAGCCCACCAGCCCCAAAGCACAGTAATCCGAATTGAGAGTGCACTCCACGCCAGCGCCGTCGTACTCGGCGGCGCTCCCGCGGCGAGGGAAGCGATCCAGGCGATCACGAGAAGACGCTCAGGAGAGTGCTTACTTCCGAATCCCGACCATCAAGTCTGGATATTTCACAATTCGCAAGCAGGGCGCGGCTGGACATGCTCCTCGCGCCGTGCTGAACGACCTTCTAGAAGTGAAAACCCAGCTCGGCGGTGTACGTCCTTGGCGTTACGAAGTGTGTGCCGCTAAAGGTGGACAGGAAATTGTAGAGCGCAACCTTGTTGGTGACGTTTATGGCCGTCAACCGGAGGCTCCACTTGTACTTGTCTCCGCGAAAAATGTTGTTGTCTCCCACTGCGATGTCGAACAGGTGACGAGGCGCAATACGCGGTGGATTGTGATCATCATCCTCCGTTCCCGGCGCCGGAATCGTGACTCGGGTTGAACCAAATTGAGATGGCGTACAACTGGTAAGTGGTGAGGTCAACGTCGGGAACACATTCCCGCAGAACAACCCGGCTTGCATCTGCTGATCTCCGGTCAAGATTGTCAAATCAACGGGCGTGCTGGGGTTGGCTGCGAACGGAACTGCGCCAGCGACCAAGCCGCTATCGTACCGCCAGTTGAGACCGAACCATGGACCACGCTGCCAAGGTTGATATTGCAGATGAGTTGTTTGATTGAATCTTTCATCATGGTCGATGCGAAACACTCCAGATGGGGCTGAAGGAGTCGCTCCCGCGCCGCTGACTTGTGGAAGAAAGAATCGTGCGGACACGGTGGAGAAAACCATGAGCGCCGAGAAACCGTGTAGATTGGGCACGCTCACGCGACCGGCGAATCCGGGAATTTTCGATCTATCCCATGCGATCGGGAAAAAGATAGGGGTGTTCCCCAGGATGCTGAAGTCATATGCGTTGTGCGTGTATTTCCAGATGTACTCGCCGGAGAAGACCAAGTACTTGCCCACAGCTTGCTGTAACCCGGCGTGAAATTCGTTACGCCAACCGGGGCCCAGAGGAGTTGATAGCGACGAAGCACATCCTAGCAGCGAGTTTAGTACCGGACTGTCGCACCCCTCGCTGGCGACGATCAGATTTTCATTGAAGGGCGTCTCCAAGACTCGTGCATAGGAAGCTCGAAGAACTGTGTTGGTTCGCTTCATGTTATAGGCGACACCAACGCGAGGCTGCGGCTCTTTGTGGGTGGTCAATCCATTGTAGAAGTCTCCTCGGAGGCCCACATTAAGTGACCAGTTTCCCTTCGTGATCTGGTCCTGAACGTAAAGCGCGAGCTGCTTTACATCTGTGTGACCACGAAATGCGAACAAGTTTCCTCCACGTGTCAGGTCAAAAGGCAGCAGATCCGAACATGGAGAATTTAGAGCCACCCCATTCGCGAAACACGGATTACCGTTCCCGTCAACGAGTGAAGGAAGTAATCCATTGTCGACGATTCCCAGGTTGTCGTTCTCCTCGAGGAATGTCTGCTGATACGTGGCACCCAACTTGATGTTGTGAGCGCCCTTTACATAGGACAAAGTTGTCCGCAAGCCCGCATTCGTCAGTTTGCGATCTTGAGCAACTGTTTCCTGCTGGATGGGAGATAGGTCGTCGAACAGGTTACTGCTTGGGTAATAGTTGTACTGATCGTGCCGAACGAAGGCGCCCAATGTGAACACCGCGTTTGTGCTTAGCAGCCGGGTCCACGAGGGTGCGATGTTGAAGGTCCTGATTTGTGATCTCTGGTCGGTCG
>JBLNFC010000200.1:0-2573 GCA_050263355.1 Acidobacteriota bacterium | reverse complement strand
GCGCCAATGAGGGGCTCGGGCGCGCCGGTGGGCGCATTAACTCTCGCTTCACTCTTCTGATATGACAGCTAGCGAGAATCCAGCGCGCTCTCCTGCACTGATGCCGATTCCATTCTTGGAGAAATTTAAAGGCCAGCGGACCGAGGCCGAGGCGCTTTCGGAAGTAGAAGCCCACAGGCACAGTCTACAACTCTGGTGTCGGTTCTGGTGTCGGTTGATTTTGCACAAGAGTGCATCGCGCTGCGTGCGGGTGCGTGGTAGCAGCGCGAGATAAGTCCGCGAATCCTGTGTCTCTTCAGGGCTTTCGCAGTGTTGTGCGTTTATGTGCGGGTGGGTGCGCGGAACAGCGACAATGCCAAAAATGCCGTGACAGGGCAGCGTTCTAACCAACTGAACTACGTCCCCAATATGCTGATGCAACGGTATGCCAGCCGCCGACTTGCATCTGGCGTCCGGCCTTGGCAACGATCAGAATCGTCGCTTAGGATCAGTCAGCCGGACCAAGCAACTCAATCCACTATTTCATCGTAACAGCTTCCCTAAGAACGCGAAAGAGGGGCGGAATGCATCGAGAAAAGCGCTCGAGCGATAGAGTCGCAGACTCTAGTGATCGCCGCCGCGAAGCGCCCGAGCAGCTCACGTCGAACCGGCTCAGCAGGCGAGCAGCCCTCTCATTGAACTTCTTAGGAAGGCATTACCCAGTTTAGGCGGGCTTCATCCTGAAAAGCGCTTTGAGCAATTCCCAACAGCAACCCGCAGACGAGTCGCAGGCCGGCCTCTAGGCGTTGACGCAGTAACAGCGGCTTGCGGCTATAGGTCGGGCGTTCCTGGGCTTCAGGCATGCCTTCGTCGGAATGAAAGAAGGTGTTACCTCTCAAGAGTGTTTCCACCGCCTGAATTAGTTCTTGTGCGGCGCGTGCTTTGAGAACGTATCCTCTAACGCCTTCGTCGTGAAACACGCGCAATAGGTCTTTAGAGTAATGCATGGTGAAAATGAGCACTCGGGTGGGGAGGTTAAGACGGGCGATCTCGCGAGCGGCGTCTAATCCGCTCATCACCGGCATGCTGATGTCCAGAATGGTCACGTCAGGTTGCAACCGCTTGACTGCCGCAACCGCATCCAAACCATTCGCAGCTTCCGCACAGACTTCCCAGTCGGGGCGGGATTTAAGTATGTGACGCACACCCCGGCGCACGATTTCGTGATCGTCGGCAATCAGGATTTTGATAGGCACAGTACACCTAACCCTATACAAGCAGAACCCTGTTTCAAGAGTCCATACGAGATTCAGTGTAGAAGAGCCGGAAAAGGCAGGGATTCTGAACGTCTGCTCTGAACAGACACTCACTTCGTCAAGCGGTTGTATTTTCTCAGAATCTCTCTCACGCGATCGTGCGGAAGACCGATCACGGTTCGATCGTTGGCACCTTTCATCGTATCTGCCGCCACCATCGCGTTGATGACAGCTTCTTCTGTCGCTTGCACCGTGGCAAGGAAAATGGGATTGAGGCTGTCGTTCGGTACCATGCTGATTTGGCGCAATCCTTTGTTCTGAGCGGCTCCGGGGTTTGCCGTAGAGAATGCGATAAAGATGTCGCCGGATCCATCTCCCGAATAACTTCCGTTGCGACCCAACCCCAGCGAGGCTCGCCGAGCGACCCGCTTCAACTGAGTCGGGATGAGGGGTGCGTCAGTGGCCACGACCACGATAATCGAACCAACATCGTCTCCTTTGACCTTGTTTTCGGTAATTTCGCGGCCCACCGGGATGCCCGCAATTCGCAGTTGACCGCGGTCTCCGTAGTTACATTGCACCAGCACACCCACCGTGTAGCCGCCCTGCTTGCTATTGAGCACGCGTGAAGCAGTCCCAATACCACCCTTGAATTCGTTGCAGACCATTCCCGTTCCACCACCCACGCTGCCTTCTTCGACTAGTCCGGCGTGAGCGCTGTCCAAGGCATGGAAGACGTGCTCCGGTTTTACATGGAAGCCGTTCACGTCATTGAGCACCCCATCCCAGGTTTCGGCTACGACGGGTAGCGACCACCAATAGCCCTCGTCATCAGGAGGAGCATGTTTAACTCGCCAGGCGATCACGGCGTCGCGCACAACCCCTACGCTATGGGTATTGGTGATCATGATGGGACCGTCAAGAAAACCGGAGTCTTCTACCCACGTGGTTCCGGTCATTTCGCCATTTCCGTTGAGCGTAAACCAGCCGGCAAACACGTCATCGGTCGAATTCTTTCCTCGGGGAAGAACTGCAGTAACGCCGGTGCGGACAGGCCCGACACCCACCTGCAATTTGCCCTGGCCAGAAATCAGGGTTGTATGACCGACTTCAACGCCATTCACATCCGTGATTGCATTCAGCGGGCCCGGATTACCGTCGAAAGGGATCCCTAAATCACGTGCGCGAGGGCGGCTCTGGGCGAGAGTACATGACGCGATTGCAAAAATGAAACAGATGTGCTGCAACCCACGAGGAAGCTTTCTCATCCTTCTCTCCTTGACTCGGGGCAGTATAGCAATGAGCGCTTTCCCGACCGAGGGTTTACAATTCGTGACT
>JBLNFC010000199.1:0-4666 GCA_050263355.1 Acidobacteriota bacterium | reverse complement strand
AGGGGCGGCTCCCGTCGCCGCGGGGGCACCAGGATGTTCATCTGTGACTCGTACGAGGGCAGCAGAAGAGCATAGAGGATGGCTGCCAGGAAAATTGCTACAAAGCAAACAAGGATTGTGTGACGCCTTCGAAAAAGCACTGCGACGACGTCGCGCCTCGTGGGGGAGGGTGTTCGGGCTATCCAACTGCGATCGACTATGCTTTCTTCCATCATCCCAGGACCAAACCGATTTTCCTTCTCAGAATGGCGTGGGGTTTAGGTAGACACCGGTTGTGGGAAGAGGCAAATATTTCCGAACTTTGGAGATCGTGCTCTGGGGGACAAAGATTATGTCTCCAGCGCGAAGACGCAGGTCTTCCGAAAGCTCCCGAGTGTTCAAAAGCTTCTTGATATCCAGTGTTCGCGCCTCAGCCTTATCGTCCGCTTGAGGACGAAAAAGGACCACCTCCGAATGCCGCGCCTGGCCCGTGAAACCGCCGGCAATCGCCACCGCCTCAATTACCGTGGTATTCGAGCGCAGTTCATACTTTCCCGGGCGTATCACCTCGCCCGAGACGATGAAGTAAGGCTTGTCGAACTCCTTCAGCGTTACGGTCACCTCCGGATTGCGCAGAATCTCGCTATACGCGAAGTCGATTTGTTCCTGCAGTTCAGCCAGGGTCTTTCCGCTCGCGAATACGGCGCTGGTGCCACGTAATGCGACGAAGCCGTCGGGCTGCACCGCCAACGTCTGGTTAAACTCGGGTGCGAAGGGGAAGTTCACTTCCACAGTGTCACTGTATTGCAAACGATAAAACGGGCGGCGCCCTCCCGTGAGTCCCAAGCTCAAAGCGCCGCCCATTTCTCCCAGGTTCCCGGTCGCCGTTGCGCCGGAAGCGACGCCGGCCGAAGCATCAAGTCCACCCTCCTGCGCAGCAGCGACCTCGATTGCCTGCTGCGACAAGAATGCCGCAGCAGCCATGAATACAGTTAGGAGAGCGAACCTCATGCTCGATGCCTCAGCCGGTCTTACTCTTTCTCTTTGACTCGTTCCGAAGGAACATTACTTCGGGTCGCGGTATGCGACAAGACGAAGAAACTGTTATCTACTTTCGTCCACACACTCCTGCTGAGGCGAACAGCTCTCCACATCTCCGACCAGGTCTGAGCGGAATAGACATGAGAGAGATACTCGAACGGCGCTGCAACAAATCTGAGGCGAGCGGCTATCGACTTTCGCTTCGTCTACTTAAGTGCATATAGTTTCGCCGCATGGCTTGGTGCGGATTGAACTAGGCTGTTCAGTCCGGCTGCAGCCACTGGTCCGTTAACCACGTCTTTCGAAGTCGTTACATGGCCGGCTGATTATCACAACTAATACTCATGTGATTTCCGTCACCGTTGCAGCGTGACCCATGAACATTCGAAACGGCGAATTCTCGATACAGTTTGAGGTCTGCCAGAGGTCTGCGGCCGAGAACAGTTATGAGTGATCCCATAATCCGATCCGACCGGGTCAGAATCTTGTTAGCCGATTCAAGCACCATGCGCTCTCAACTGCTCCCCGCTGCGCCGCGCCGGCGACCTGAATTCAAAGTTGTTTCATGCTCGATGAGTTCTGACAGCATCCTTAAGCCCATTCAAGCTGAAAGCATCGACATCATTCTGGCGAACACCGACCACCGTGACGATCTCAACCGCGGCTTTAGTATCCTGCATCGCGTTCACCTGACCCGACCTGACATTCCCAAGATTCTCATTGTCGATACGTATGATCGCCAACTAACTATCAACGCGTTCCGTTCGGGGGTGCGCGGCATCTTCTCATTTAGTGAGAGCAAGTTTCGCGACCTATGTAAATGCGTCCATGTCGTGCAAAGCGGGCAAGTTTGGGCGAATACCGCGCAGATACGACATCTTCTGGAACTTGTCACTCACGTGCCCTCTCTCCGTGCCGTTAGCCTCAATGGCAAAAGCTTGCTTACTCCTCGCGAGGAGCAAGTCGTCGCCTTGGTCGCGGATGGAATGAGCAATCGCGAGGTTGCGATCGAGTTGGGACTCCGCGAACACACTGTCAAAACCTACTTGTTCCGGATTTTTGAGAAGCTCGGCGTGTCGCGCCGTGTAGAACTCGTCCTGTTCGCAATCAGTCACGGTTACAACCAGCCTGCCGAGTGGATGGCCGGAACTGTCTGATTACAGCTGCTCTCTACCCTGATACTTTTTTCCCCCGGGTTGTTCGGCTGGGCATGCACCCGTCATTCCGCTTCCGTGTCCGCGTCTGTATGTCTAAAATAGGAGGCGCGAGGGCTCTTGGGCTCACAGGGAAGCAAACAACGTCGCTGGACCGTCATTGTTTCGGGTCTTCTGATCGGCACGCTGGCGCTGATTGTTACTTTCACAAGTCGCGCGGCATTTCTTAGCCCGACCTCGGTAGTGGTACTCGCTGCAGTTGGCCTTGTCGCCGTGCTTCTGCAATTGCGTTTTCGCGATCCGGAACTGCCGGGGATCAACGCCCCGAACTGGCTCAATGTTCTGGCAATTGTCTTCGCGATGGTGGCTTTCTTTGGCGACCTGCTGCACATTCGACCGCAGATATTGGAAGTGGTCGCACTGCTGGCGGTCGGCTGCTTTGTGATAAGTGCCGGGATCGTCATGCGCGAGCTTCGCAAACGTCGCACCTGACGGATCACTGCTTTGCAGGAACTTATTTCGGCAGCTGAAAATCGATTTCTATCGTGGTCTCGACCGGTACGGCTTGTCCCTCTAACTGGTAAGGCTGAAAACGCCACCAGCGGACGGCGTCTACCGCGGCTCGCGCCAGGAGTGGGTGTCCGCTAATCGGAGAAACGCTCTTGACCGCCCCGTCGGGCGCTATGCTTGCGCTCACGATCACCACTCCTTCCAATCTCGCCTTTTCCGCATCCGCTGGGTATTCGGGATCAACCCGGTGCAACAAATGTTGCTGCATGACCGTTCCCGGAACCTGGACGGCACGCTGTGGTACGCCGCTGGTGGCATTCACCCCGCTCGTTTGATCCCAACCGCTGTACCACCAATAACCCAACGCAGCAATTGTGGCGATTGCGAGAAGCAGAACCCACCTCAACTGTGGTCGCCAATCAGAGGAGTGCTTGCTCGGCAGCCGCCTTCTTACCGGGATTGCGTGCGACGTTCTTGCGCCGTCCTTTGTCCGCGCGTCGTCCTTCGTGGGTACAAGCTCCGGCGCGGGTGGCACTCCCGATCGTTCCTGAGCCATTCGCGCCCATGTACGCAGGGCTGTTAGCTGCTCCGCAGACATGGCGATGAACTGAATTCCGCATCGTAATGGACCGTGGTGCCGTACAACGGCTTTTGCCTGCACCGGTTCCAGTACAAACGGCAGTTGCAGCGATATGCCAATGGCTTCGCCGGGTTGTAGCTCACCGGCTAGTACTGCCGATACCCCACCTTCTCCGACATCTACGGACCGCCCAGGAATCGTAGAGGGTACGCCGGAGCGAAGGACCACCACATCAACTGGAACTGCGACAGCAAAGCGTCCGAAACGTCTTCGGTTCGAATTACCGGGGTTCGGAAGGGATACCAGTTGGCTCATACGTCATTCGGTCGATAGCCCATGACTCTCTATTTCCAGGCAAAGGAGAAGAGGCTTGTAGAGCGTGTTTTTTGCGAGATTACTGAGAGTGGCGACCTATGTCAATGCGCCAGAAAACGAAGGTAACGCGAACTTAGAAGGGCTAAAAAGGTAAAGCCCGGAAAACTCCCGGGCTCGGTCGAGCGTTAGACGATGTCTTGAACCCATTACGGCCAGCGCTTGGCGCTATCTTCCCAACCGGCTGCCCGTGCCGTCTGCACGGCAGGAGTCGCGGTAGCCGCCGGCTGTGGAATCCGGATCGGCTGTTGAGCCGGAGTGTTTGTGGTCAGGGTTGGTTTGCTGGCCGACAGCTCCGCTGACGATTCGTCGGAGAGCAAGGGGGCTGCGACTCGTAACGCCTCTACCTCTTTCTCCAGCCGCGCCAGTTCAAGTTCTTTCTGTCTTAGAACTTCGTAGACGTTCTTCATCGTTTGACCACCTGAGAGCAATATTCCGTTTGGGAAACAGATTCACCTCACTTTAAGCAGGCCGCTTTTGGATGTCAAGGATTTACGGGCCTTTTGCCAGGCCTTCCCGCAAACAGCGGCATCGGACGGGCTCTTTTCCAGCGTTTCAGCTTTTCCGCCCGACCGGGTTTGTTAACCCAGCACCTTGGAGCGTCCTGCTCCGGACGGTGACCCTGCGAAAGTAAAGATTCTTGGCATAGAGCCGATAGTTAATGCTAGCGCCGTACGCATGCTCGATGGCATAGGTTATGCCCAAGATCCTTATCGCCGATGACTCTCGATTCCAAGTGCAGTTACTGGCGTCCTATCTGGGCAAAGGCTTCGAAGTAACCTCCGCTTCCGATGCTTTGCAGGCGTGGATGGGGGCCCTCCGCTCGAAACCTGATGTGATTCTGCTGGACATCAATATGCCCGGCGGCACGGGACTTGAGGGCCTGAAACGTTTGCGCATGTCCACCAAGACCCAACATATCCCAGTAATCGTTGTCAGCGGAAACGAGAGCGAAGAGACGGAAAAAGCTGTTCGCGACCTCGGCGCCGCCGACTTCCTTCACAAGCCTGTAGAAAAGAATCAACTCTGC
>JBLNFC010000198.1:0-3581 GCA_050263355.1 Acidobacteriota bacterium | reverse complement strand
TGGGTGGCCTTCAATTCCCGCCAAAGGAAACACATTGGTCTTCGAGCAGGTGCTCGCCAAATTCAATATATGGCGCCTCCCGCTCAGGGACGCGAGGCATCTGCAACGAGCTCCATCTGTTTTGGTCTCCGAAAAGGGAGACAAGATGCGACCCGATGTGTCAGCCGACGGGAGAAAGATTGCATTCGAATCCAATCGCCTGGGTTTCTGGGGCATCTGGACGTGCAATAGGGACGGTTCCAACTGCCAACAGGTTACTTCTTTGCACGGGACCGCCGGGCGACCCCGCTGGTCTCCGAACGGCCGCTACATTGCCTTTGAATTCCATCCCGGCGAGCGCAGTCAGATCTATGTGGTTGAAGTGCCGGGCGGAGTTCCCCGTCTTGTGCCCACAGTTCCCGGCGCCGATAATCTCTCTCCCAGTTGGTCACGCGACGGGCGCTGGCTTTACTTCGCATCCAAGAGCGGCAGTGAACCATTTCAGATATGGAAACTCCCGGTGCAGGGCGGGGCGGCGATCAAGATCACGAACAACGGGGGAATCTCTCCTGTTGAGTCGCCGGACGGCCGCTACCTTTATTACGCCAAGTATGAAAAAGGAGGCATATGGCGAATGCCCTTGCAGGGCGGCGAGGAAGCTGAAGTATTGGATGAAGTATCGGGCGGTGGCTGGCCCAACTGGGGAATTACCTCAAAGGGTATTTACTTCCTGAGGTTGGACAAGTCTCCGCATGCAACTATTCAGTTCTTCGACTTTGCCACTACTAAGGTGACTCCCATCTGGACCTTTGATAAAGAACCGGGTTGGGGACTCGCTGTTTCCCCAGACGAAAAATCCATCGTTTATGTGCAGAATGAATTTGCGGAATCCAACATCATGCTGGTAAAGAACTTTCGTTGATCGTGATCTACTCCGATGCACTGGTAGCAGCCGCCGCTGGCGCGTTAATAGGCCATGTTGAGCTCACAAACGCCAGCGCATAAACCAAACCGATGATGGCGAAACCCATCGCTAAGCCAATGTTGTGTGCGGCCGCTCCGACTATCAGTCCCAAAGCCACCTGCAACCCGGTTCCGAAGAAATAGAAGATGTTCTGCACTCGACCCATGAAGTGATCCGGCACTTGTTCCATCAGGCTGGTGTTCATCGCCACCCCGCTCACGCCTCGCGCCGAGCCCATCAAACCGTAGATCGCCACCGCTACCGCAAGCACGATTGAATACGGCGCCAGCATCGCCGATATCGCCAGCAAGCCCATTGAAAGCGCAATCGAGCGCCGCGACCCGACTTCCGCGATCACGCGTGGCGCGTAGAGCGCGCTCAGGAATGCGCCGACGCCCCAACCCGCGTTCAACCAACCATAACCGGTGGCTCCGGCATGGAACACATGATCGCTCAGCGGTGCCGTCACTACGATCCCTGTCGTCATTGCTCCCAAAAACAACGCCCAACTCATTCCGAGGAAAACGACGCTTCGGTGTTGCCGCAGAAACTTAATGCCTTCCTTCATCTCGCGCCGAAAACGTCCCACTTGGCTTTCGGCGGCGATGATGTCGGAACGGATTTCAGCCGGACGGGGTATCACGTGCCGGCCCTTGCGGACGGCAAAATAGCAAAGGAATGAAACCACGTACGTAGAGAAGTCGATCATCAGGACTCCCCCCAGCCCGATGTGTTCGTACACAAATCCGACTATCGAGCCCGCGATCAGCCAGCCCCCTTGCACTCCGGCAAGAAGAAACGTGTTTGAGTGAACGAACTCTTCGCCAGGTGTAAGCTCCCGAATTAGTGCTGTGATGGTCGGCCAGAACATCCAGAAGCCCGCCGCCACCAGCGTGTTCATCAGGTAGAGTTCCCAGACACGCACTGTGCCTCTAAAGGCGAGCACCGAAACCACCAGGATGATGATGGCGCGTGCCGCGTCCAGCATCATCACCAGCCGTCGACGATCCTCCCGGTCGATAATTACACCCGTAAAAGGCAGCATCAGCATCGCAGGCAGGGTCTGAAAGACAGCGAGGGTGCCCAGCGCCATCTCGGAGTGGGTTGCCTTTAACACGAACCATGCGACCGCCGCCGCGTTCATACCACTGCCCAACATCGACACCAGATTGGCGGCAAAAACATAGCGTAGGGATCGTTTTTGCAAAATCGAGCGCACCTATCCACTCTAAAGGAAAAGAAATTGGTGCGCCAACGCATCAATCATCTCTGTGTCGGTCTTCACAATCACGAATCTCATCGCTCTCTCATACTTGTTCACGGAAGCTGCGCGACTCAGAATCTTCCTCGCTACTTAGACTGCAATGCGCGATGGGTTCGGGGATGTAAAGGTGGCAGCGCAGAACGGTTCCCGTGACCAGTCCACTCCCGTATACTTTGTCCGCATGCGGCTCAACTTGAAGCGCCTCTTCAAGCAAAAAGAGAAGCAAGAGCACAAGATCCTGCGCCACATCGAGCGCACGGGCGACCTGCTCCAGCCTGAATACCATCGTGCTACTCCCGAGTGCCCGCATCCGGAGCGCTGGAGCATGTACGACTCCATGACCGCCGAAATTGAGGTGCTCGAGTTTCTCCGCACGGTCGTCACAACTATCAAACCGGAATTAGTGGTTGAGACCGGCACATTCACCGGTATCAGCACACTTTGGATTGCGGAAGGATTGAAAGCCAATGGGCGGGGACGCGTCATCACCTGTGAATACGATCCTGTGGTGTTTGCCAAAGCCAAGCAGCGGATTGACGCCTCGGCTCTATCCGAATGGATCGAGTGTCGTAACGAATCAAGCTTGGAAATGAGAGTCGAGGGCACAATCGACCTCCTCTTTAGCGACAGCGACATGCCCATTCGCGAGCAGGAGGTGCGCCGCTTTCTTCCGCAAATGAATCCCAATGGACTCATTCTGATGCACGACGCCAGTTCCCATTTGAAGCAGGTGCGCGAAGCGGCGCTCAAGTTGGAAGCGGAAGGCCTTATCTCAGTAGTTCTCTTACCCACACCTCGAGGCCTTGTTGTGGCCCAGAAACGCGCGGGTCGAAAATGAGAAATCACCCCGGCGTGTGAAGTCTCTCCTTGCCTCCGACCCCGTTCAGAGCTAGCATTCGCGCTGTCGAGGTGCAACTCACAATCCGGAGGTGGCTATGAAGTGCATCACCAGGCTCCTCGCAAGCTCCTTCATTTTCCTTTCCGCTATCTCTTACGCTCAGATCGACAAGATCGTAATTCCGGCAGGTACTCCGGAAGACTTGGCATTGACTGAGATCGGAAAAGAGCAGGACGGCCAGAAGAGAACGTCGATGTATCAGGACTTTCTTCAGAAGTTCTCGTCCAACCCTGCTGCTGTCGCCTACGGTAACTGGCAGCTCGCGCAGACCTATCAGAATTCAGGCGATCTCGCCAAAGCTCTCGAGTATGGGGACAAGGCCGTCGCCGGCTCTCCGCACAACCTGGACATCCTCGTCTCACAGGCCAGTATCGCGCAGCAGATGAAAAACGATGCCAAAATTGTGGAATACAGCACGCGCGGAGGCGAAGCATACAACTCCATCGCCAGGCAAACGCGTCCTGAGGGTATGAGCG
>JBLNFC010000197.1:0-3120 GCA_050263355.1 Acidobacteriota bacterium | reverse complement strand
TGCCGATCGCGAGGCCATGCTAAAAAGCATCGGGGCTCGTTCGGTGGAAGAACTATTTGAGCCGATTCCGGCAGAGTACCGTTTACAGCGCGATCTCGCCGTTCCACGGCAGATGGCTGAGTCTGAAATTGTGGAGTGGTTTCGCAACCGCTCTCGTGAGAATGGGGAGAACTATTGCAGTTTCCTCGGTGCGGGCGCTTACTATCATTATCGTCCGGTCATTATCGATTCGCTGATTTCTCGAGGCGAGTTCCTCACCGCTTACACGCCCTATCAGGCCGAAGTTTCCCAAGGAACCCTGCAATCGATTTTTGAATTTCAAACCATGATCACCGAGCTGACCGGCATGGAAGTGGCGAACGCCTCCATGTACGACGGTTCCACTGCAGCAACGGAAGCGGTGATGATGGCGTCGAGGTTGACGGGTCGCCATGCGACGGTGGTCGCTCGCAGTCTGCATCCCGAATATCGCGAAGTGCTCGAAACCTATGCCGGTCAGCAAGGGCTCAAGCTCAGCCCAGTAGGTTTCCGTGAGCATGGACGCGTGGATCTGAAACAGCTCGAGAGCGCAGTTACACCCGAAACAGCATGCGTGCTGATCCAGTCGCCGAACTTCTTCGGAACCATCGAAGACGTCGCGGCGGTCGGTGAAATTGCGCATAAACATGGTGCCTTGCTGGTGGTGGCCATCTCCGAAGCGATCGCGCTGGGGATTGTCGAACCACCTCGCCAGGCCGACATTGTGGCGATGGAGGCGCAGTCTTTCGGCGTTCCCCTTGGTTTCGGGGGACCTTACTGCGGCGTGATCGCCACTCGGGAACAATTCGTTCGGCAGATGCCCGGACGTTTAGTAGGTCAGACTGTGGACCGGAGCGGCAAGCGCGGATTTGTGCTGACGCTGGCGACCCGCGAGCAGCATATTCGACGCGAAAAGGCGACCTCAAACATTTGTACGAACCAGGCGCTGGTCGCTCTGATGGCTAACATCTTCATGACCATTTACGGCAAGGTTGGCCTGAGAGAACTCGCGAAACAGAATCTTGCCAAGGCGGCGTACGCTGCGAGCCAGTTCGGAAGGCATGCGCAAGTGCTTTTCTCCGGCTCTCCACGTTTCAATGAATTTGTTGTGCAGACGCAGGAAGATCCTTACGTCATTAACAGCCGCTTGCTGGGCCACAAGATCGTAGGAGGACTTCCTCTGAAGAAGTTTTTCCCCGAACTGGGCAACGCCGCCCTGTGGTGCTGTACCGAGATGACGACGCGCAGTGCGATCGACACGGCGGTCGGAATGCTGGCTGAAAGCGAAGCCGGAGAACCTGCAGCTCAAGCCGAAGAGGTGGCGCGATGAAGCACATGACTCGCAAGGCTACGCGCCACATCAGTCAGAACGAAGGCCTGATCTTTGAAAAGTCGTCACCTGGTAAGGCAGCATGGAAGCTGCCGCCGCTTGATGTTCCCGACGTCGACACCAATAAGCTATTGGGCGCCGCAGAACGAAAAGATCTCGGCAGTATGCCCGAGGTGAGCGAGCTGGAAATCATCCGCCACTTCACGCGGCTCTCCACATGGAATTACGCCATCGATCTCGGCATGTATCCACTCGGTTCCTGCACCATGAAGTACAACCCGCGTGTCAACGAGGTGGTCACTCGCCTCGAGGGATTAGCCAATGGCCATCCTTATCAGCCCGAAAAGATCTCTCAAGGCGCACTGCGAATCTTGAAGACTCTGAGCGAGTACCTGGTGGAGATCACCGGCATGGATGCGATCACCTTGCAGCCTGCGGCCGGCGCGCACGGCGAGTTTACGGGACTTTTGTTGGTCCGCGGATATCTGCAGTCGAAGGGTAATGCCCGCAAGAAGATTTTGATCCCGGACTCCGCACATGGGACTAATCCTGCCACAGCTGCGACGGTAGGATATTCCGTAGAAAACTTGAAATCGAACGAGCGCGGTATGGTCGACGTGAGCGCGCTCGCCTCGCAGATGAATGAAGATGTTGCGGCGCTGATGCTCACCAACCCGAACACGCTCGGGGTGTTCGAGCAGGAGATTCATAAGATTGCCGATATTCTTCACTCCAAGGGTGGGTTGCTCTACATGGATGGCGCAAACATGAATGCGCTTGTAGGCAAGGTGCGCCCTGGAGACTTCGGTGTGGATCTGATGCACCTGAATCTTCACAAGACTTTTTCGACACCCCATGGGGGAGGTGGACCAGGCTCCGGACCTGTTGCAGTCAAGGCCATGCTGGAACCATTTCTACCCAAGCCAGTGGTGGTCACCAAGTCGGATGGCACGCTCGGCTTCGACTACAACCGACCGCAATCGGTAGGACGAGTGCGTGCCTTCTATGGCAACTTTGGCATGTTCACGCGCGCTCTAGCGTACATCATGGCGAATGGTCCCGACGGGTTGCGGCAAACCACCGAAGATGCGGTGCTGAACGCCAACTACATCCGCAAAAGACTCGAGGGGGCTTTCGATCTACCCTACTCCACGCCCAGCATGCACGAGGTAGTCTTCAGCGACAAGATCCAGGCCAAGAAGGGCGTCCGCACAATGGATATCGCGAAACGCCTGATTGATTATGGATTCCATCCGTACACAACGGCCTTTCCTTTGATCGTGCCCGGCGCGTTGATGATTGAGCCGACGGAAAGTGAACCGAAGGAGGAGCTAGACCTTTTCATCGAGGCGATGCGATCAATTGCCGAAGAAGTAGACGAAGATCCGCAGACCGTTTTGAACGCGCCGCATAACACTCGCGTCTCGCGTCTTGATGAAGTCGCCGCCGCACGAAAGCCGGTGCTGCGATGGAAGCCCAAGCCGGAGTAAGTTCGGCTCGCCGCTGACCTACGGGCCAGCCACTCACGCAGACACTCATTGGCCGTGAGTTTCCTCGCAGCATCATGTGAACGTTTCTTTCGACAATGCCAGTGCTCCTAGAACGATGAGTCAAACGCACCCAGGGCGGCGCGTTCGCGGACTCGCGGCTTTGCAGACAGCTTGGTGGCGCGACCAGCATGGCTACGAGAGAATGGCACTCTAATGAGGCTTCCTAAACCGTGGGACAGAAAACCCGATATAAATAATGTTGGAGTCAATGCCTGGATTGAT